>CAYQQT010000025.1:0-15788 GCA_964419375.1 uncultured bacterium | reverse complement strand
GCTAGCACGCGTCGTCTCCGCTGGACGGGGCCGGGTGACGTCAACGGCTTTCTCGGTCTCGCGCTCGACAACGTCACCCAGCTCGTCATCCTCGGCACGCTGCTGATCGGCGTCTTCAAGTTTCCCGCCGACCTCGTGCTGCAGCGGATGATCCCCGGCACCGCCCTCGGCGTGCTCGTGGGCGACCTCGTCTACACCCTGCTCGCGCTGCGGCTGATGCGCGCCACCGGCCGCGACGACGTGACCGCGATGCCGTTCGGCATCGACACGCCCACGCTCTTTGCGATGGTCTTCGGCGTGCTGGGCCCGGTGATGGTGGCCACCGGCGATCCCGTCCTCGCGTGGAAGGTGGGGATGGCGGCCACGCTCGCCATCGGCCTCGTGAAGTGCGCGCTCGCCTTCGCGGGCGATTGGACGCGTCGCGTGGTGCCGCGCGCCGCGCTCCTCGGATCCATCGCCGGGGTGGCCATCCTGCTCATCGCGTTTCTGCCCACGCTCAAGCTCCTGCGCGATCCGCTCGTCGGGCTCGTCGCTTTCGTGGTGCTGCTGCTCGCACTCTTCGGGCGCGTGCGCATGCCCTTCGGCGTGCCGGGCGCCTTCGCCGCCGTCGTCGCGGGCACGGCCATTTTCTGGATGCGCGCGTGGCTCGACGGCTCCGGCGCCGCGCTGCCCGTGGGCGCGCTGCGCCTGGCGCCGCCGTGGCCGACGCTGGCATGGCTGGACGCCCTCGAAGAGGTGGCCCCCTATCTGTCGGTCGCGCTGCCCTTCGCGCTCATCACGACCATCGGCGGCATCGACAACACGGAGAGCGCGGCCGCCGCCGGCGACGAGTACCGCACGCGCGACATCCTGCTCACAGAAGCGGCGGCCACGGTGGTGGCGGGCCTCTGCGGCGGCGTCGTGCAGAACACGCCCTACATCGGCCACCCTGCCTACAAGGCCATGGGCGCCCGGGCCGGCTACACGCTCGCCACCGGCCTCGTGATCGGCGTGGGGGCGGCGGTGGGCGCGTTGTCGCTGCTGGTGGCGGTGCTGCCGGAGGCGGCGGTGGCGCCCATCCTGATCTTCATCGGCCTGGAGATCACCGCCCAGGCCTTCCTTGCATCGCCGCCCCGCCACGGCGCCGCTGTCGCCCTCACCTTCGTTCCGGTGGCGGCGGCCGTCGTGCTCATCGAGGCGGGCGCGCTGCTCGCGGGCCTCGGGCGCTCCGCGAGCGATCTCACCGGCGACGCGCGCCTCACGCATCAGACGCTGCTCGTGCTCGGCAACGGCTTCATCCTTACCTCGGTGCTGTGGGGCTCGGCGCTCGTGTGCATCGTGGACCGCCGCCACGCGCTCGCGGCAGGCATCTTCGCGATCGCGAGCGTGGCGACGCTGTTCGGCGTGGTGCACTCGCCGCTGCCCAGCGGCGCCCTCTTTTGGCCATGGGCGGCGGGCGCCGCGGGCGCCGTCGCCTTGCCGCTCGCGGGCGCGTATGGCGTGGCGGCGGCCACATGCTGGCTGGCCTCCGGCAGACAAGACCGATAAGATCGGGGCGGAAGGAGGGCCACTGATGAACATCGCCAATCTCCTCGCACGCAAAGGCCCCCGCGTCGTCACCGTGCAGCCGGAGCAGACCATTCGCCAGGCCCTGCGGCTGCTCGCCGAGCACAACATCGGCGCCCTCGTCGTCGTGGACGGCAGCGCGCGGCCGGTGGGCATCCTCTCCGAGCGCGACATCGTGCGCGCCGCCTCGCGTGACGAGGCGAGCGTGTTCGGGCTCGCGGTGAGCTCGATCATGACGCGGGACGTGGTGCTGGGCGTGCCGCAGGACGATCTCGCCTCCGCGGGCAGCACGATGACGGAGCGCCGCATCCGCCACCTACCCGTGGTCGAGAAGAACCGCCTCGTCGGCATCATCTCCATCGGCGACATCGTCAAGGCGCAGCGCGATCAGTACCAGGGCGAGGTCGACACCTTGCAGATTCAGCTCACCGAGGAGCAGGGGGAGACGCGGGCAAGCTGATGGCGCAGCCGGGCGACAAGCCGGGCACCGCCGCACGCCCCCTGCGCGTGGTGATCGTGGGCGCGGGCCCCACGGGCTACTACGCCGCCGATCACCTCCTCAAGCAGGAGGGATTGGTGGTGGAGGTCGACATGCTCGACCGGCTCCCGACGCCGTACGGCCTCGTCCGCGCCGGCGTGGCGCCCGATCACCAGAAGATCAAGTCGGTGACGGCCGCCTTCGACAAGGTGGCGGCGCACCCGGCCTTTCGGTTTTACGGCAGCGTGGAGCTGGGCAAAGACGTCAGCGTGGAAGACCTGCGCTCGTACTACCACCAGATCTTCTACGCCACGGGCGCGCAGACGGACCGGCGCATGGGCATTCCCGGCGAGGACCTGCGCAACAGCCATCCCGCTACCGAGTTCGTCGCCTGGTACAACGGCCACCCGGATTTCCGCGACCTCGAGTTCGACCTGGCGCAGGAGCGCGCCGCCGTCGTCGGCGTCGGCAACGTGGCGGTGGACGTGGCGCGCATCCTCTGCCGCTCAGCGGAGGAGCTCGCGAAGACCGACATCGCCGACCACGCGCTGGAGGCGCTGCGCAAGAGCCGGATCAAGGAAGTCTACCTGCTCGGCCGCCGCGGGCCCGCGCAGGCGGCGTTCACGAATCCCGAGATCAAGGAGCTGGGCGAGCTCGCCGACGCCGACATCTCGGTGGTGCCGGAGGAAGTGCGGCTCGACGAGCTGAGCCGGGCCGCGCTCGAGCGCACGCCCGACCGCGCGACGAGCAAGAAGGTCGAGATCCTCCAGGGCTACGCGCAGCGCCCGGCGGCGGGCAAGTCGCGCCGGCTCACCTTACGCTTCCTGGTCTCTCCCACCGAGCTCGTCGACGACGGCACCGGCGCCGTGGGCGCCGTGCGGCTCGTGCGCAACACGCTGTACGCCACCGCCACGGGCACGCTGCAGCCGAAGGCGACGGACGTCACCGAAGAGCTGCGCGCGGGACTCGTGTTCCGCTCCGTCGGCTACCGGGGCGTGCCGCTGCCGGGCGTGCCGTTCAACGAGAGCTGGGGCGTCATCCTCAACGACAAGGGCCGCGTGTTCGACGCGCAGGCAAAGACGCCCGTGCGCGGCGAGTACACGGCGGGCTGGATCAAGCGCGGCCCGAGCGGGGTCATCGGCACCAACAAGCCGGACGCCGCCGAGACGGTGACGTGCATGATGGAGGACCTCGCCGAAGGCGCCACGCTGAATCCGGAGCACCCCGAGCCCGCCGCCGCCGACCGCTTCCTCCGCGAGCGCCAGCCGCGGTGCCTGTCGTACCAGGACTGGCAGCGGCTGAACGACATCGAGGTGGGGCAGGGACGCGCGCAGGGGCGGCCGCGCGTGAAGTTCACGCGCGTCGAGGACATGCTGGCCGCGCTCGGCCGGTCATAGAGACGCGTGGGAACCCGCAGCCCTGCGCGCCGATTCACTCAACGCCGGGGCATGCTAAAGTGAGCGCTGTGAAGGTGATCACGATCAGTCGCCGAGAGGAGATCCCATGAGGCCGTTCGGGAAGACGTTGACAGCAGTTGCGGTGGCGGCGGCGTTCGTCGCCGGCGTATCCGGAGCCGCGTGGGCGCAGGGCGAGTGGGCCGCTCCCGCCGCCGAGAAGGCGAAGAAGAGTCCGGAGAAGGGCGTCGGCAACGCCAAGAAGTCGGCAGAGACGAACTGCTCGACGTGCCACGGCGCCTCCGGCAAGGGTGACGGCGCCGCCGCCGCCGCGCTGCCGCCGCCGAAGCCCGCCGACTGGACCTCGGCGAAGGTCCAGACGCAGACGGATGGCGAGCTCTTCTGGAAGATCTCCAACGGCCGCGGCGCCATGCCGCCGTGGAAGCACCTTCCGGACAAGGAGCGCTGGGAGCTCGTGAATTACATCCGCACGCTGAAGAAGTAGCGCCGAACGACGTCATCCTCGAACGCCCCGTCGGAGACCCGGCGGGGCGTTCGTATCTCTGGTGACCGCATGCGACTGGCGACGATCGATCTCGGCACCAACACCGTGCGCCTGCTCGTCGCCGACGTCTCGGCCGGCACGTCCGCATGGCTCACGATCGAGCAGGACCAGCGGGTGACGCGCCTGGGCGAAGGCCTCGCCGCCACCGGACGTCTCGCAGAGGCGCCCGCCTCGCGCACGGCGGCGGCGGTCGGCGAGTACGTCGCGCGCGCCGTCGCCGCGCACGCGGACAGGATCCTCATCGTCGCCACCAGCGCCGTGCGCGAGGCGGACAACGGCGCCGACTTTGCGGCGGCGCTGCAGAAGGCGACGGGCCAACCGGTGAGCGTGATCAGCGGCGCCGAGGAAGCGCGCCTCACCCTGCGCGGTGTGATGCACGGCCTCGGCGAGGGGCCGGGCACGTTCGTCACCTTCGACATCGGGGGCGGCAGCACGGAGTACGTCCTCGCGCGCGAGGGGCGGGTGGCGGCGGCGGTCAGCCTTCGGCTCGGCGTGGTGCCGCTCGCGGAGCGGTTTGCGTTTCCCGATGGCGTGGAGTGGGCGCGCTACGCGACGATGAGCGCGCAGGTGCGCACCCAGCTCTTCGCCGAGTTGCCTGCCGCCATCCGCGACGCAGGCGTGCGGCTCGTGGGCACCGCGGGCACGGTGACCACGCTGGCGGCCCTCGACCTCGGCCTCACCGCCTATGATCCGGAGCGCGTGCACGGCCATCGGCTGCACCGTGACGCCGTCGAACGGTGGCGGGAACGCCTCGGGGCTCTCACGGTCGCCGAGCGGGGCGCATGGCCGTGCCTCGAGCCCGGGCGTGCCGATCTCATCATCCCGGGCACGGCCATCGTGATCGAGACGATGGCGTGCCTCGGCGCCGACACGCTGACCGTGAGCGAGTACGGGCTGCGCGAAGGAATTCTCTTGGATGCTCTCGACTTGGCGGAGCGTGCGTAGTCTCGTGGGACATCACTCGGCGGGGCGTGCACTCGGTGGCGGCGGCGTGGGCGTCGGGGTGCGAGGACCACGTGGGTGGTGGCCGAATCGGAGCGGGGGTGGCTGGGCTCCATCGACGCGCCGATGTGCGGTCCTGGTTGAGAGGGAAACGGGTCCCTGCACCCCGATGCCCCCGCCGCCGCCGCCGAGTGCACGCGCGTCGGTTTTGGGATCGGAAGACTGAGCGTGCTGCGAGCGCTGTTGCTCGCCTTGTCTACTCGGCGTCGCGTTGGGGACCTTATGGATCGGGTGCCGGCGACGCGGAGGTTGGTGCGGCGGTTTGTGGCGGGGACTACCGCTGACAGCGCGCTGGATGTGGTCGCGCGCTTGAATGCGCGGGGGATGACGGGGGCTGTGACCTATCTTGGCGAGAATGTCTCCACGGTTGCGCAGGCGCGGGCGGCCACGCGGGTGTACCGCGACGTTGTGGAAGCCATTGCCGCCCGGGGGTTACGGGCGCTGCCGTCGCTGAAGTTGACGCACCTCGGGCTGGACATCTCGCCTGACGCGTGTGCGAGCAATGTGGCGGAGGTGGCGGAGCGGTGTGCGGCGGCGGGGACGCGGCTGTGGATCGACATGGAGTCGTCCGCGTATACGGAGCGGACGTTGGAGTTCTACGAGCGGCTTCATCGCACGCGGCCGTCGGCGGCGTGTGTGGTGCAGGCGGCGCTACGGCGTACGCCGGCGGATGTGGAGCGGCTCGTCGGCATGGGCGCAGCGCTGCGGCTGTGCAAGGGCGCGTACCGGGAGCCCCCCCACGTCGCGTATCCGGCCAAGCGCGACGTGGACGCCGCCTACGCCCGGCTTGCCGACCGTCTCCTGCAGCCGGACGCCCAGGAGCGCAGCGTGTACGTCGGCTACGCCACGCACGACGAGGCCCTCATCGAGCGGGTGCGGGCGACGGCGGCCGCCCGGGGCGTGAGCGCGGGACGCTTCGAGATCCAGATGCTCTACGGCATCCGGCACGACCATCACGCGCGCCTGCGGGCGGCCGGCCTCGGCGTGCGCGTGCTGGTGCCCTTCGGGGAGGACTGGTACGGCTACTTCATGCGCCGGCTCGCCGAGCGCCCCGCCAACCTCGTGTTCCTGCTGCGCAATCTGGTGCGGCCGACCTCGGGCGGGATTTGACAGCCCCCGGGCCCCACGCCTATCCTAAGCAAGCAATATGGATGAGATTGCGGTACTGGTGCTCAACTACACGTTCGAGCCTCTGCATTTCACCAACGCCCGCCGCGCCATCACCTTGCTCCTCGCAGGCAAAGCCGAGTCCGTGGAGGCCTCCCCGCGCGTGATCCGCTCTCCCTCCGTGGTGTTCGCGCTGCCCGCGGTGATCCGGCTCGCCATGTTCATCCGCAAGCCCTTCGTCGATCGCGTGGCGTTCAACAAGAAGAACATCCTGCGCCGGGACGGCTACGCCTGCCAGTACTGCAGCCGGCGCGGGGAGCGGCTCACCGTCGACCACATCCTGCCACGCTCGCGCGGCGGCGACACCACGTGGACTAACGTGGTGGCCGCGTGCCTGCGCTGCAACCTCAAGAAGGGCAACCGCCTGCCTGAAGAAGTCGGCATGCGGCTGCACCGCGAACCGGTGCATCCGAAATTCGTCTTTTCTACCCACATGCTGCGGCACCCGCACGCGCATTCACTGCTGGACTCGTGGCGGAAGTATCTGGTCGCGGTTCCCACGCCGTCCTGACGCCTCCGTCCGCCGCGTTCCGGCTGTCCTCGGGGTACGAGCCCCGCGGCGACCAGCCGCAGGCCATCGCCGACCTCTCGCGCTACGTCGAGGCCGGGCGCCGCCACGTGGTGCTGCGCGGCGTGACGGGCTCGGGCAAGACGTACACGATGGCCAACGTCATCGCGGCCGCCCAGCGGCCCACGCTCGTGATGTCGCCCAACAAGACGCTGGCGGCGCAGCTCTTCAGCGAGTTCAAGGCCTTCTTTCCCGACAACGCGGTGGAGTACTTCGTCTCCTACTACGACTACTACCAGCCCGAGGCGTATATTCCACAATCGGACACCTATATCGAGAAGGACGCGCTGGTCAACGACGAAATAGATCGCATGCGGCACTCCGCCACCCGCTCACTGCTGGAAAGGCGCGACGTCATCGTGGTCGCCTCCGTCTCCTGCATCTACGGCATCGGCGCTCCCGAGACGTACAAGGAGATGCACCTGTCGCTGCGGGAGGGGGAGACGATCGACCGCGACGCTATCATAAGGCGCCTCGTCGCCGTGCAGTACCAGCGCAACGACTACGACTTCCACCGCGGGACCTTCCGCGTGCGCGGCGACGTGGTGGAGGTGTTTCCCGCCAACGAGGAGTCGCTCGCGCTGCGCATCGAGCTCTTCGGCGACACCGTGGAGTCGATCTCGCGCATCGACCCTCTCAAGGGCGCCGTGCTCGACCGGCGGGACGAGGTGCACATCTATCCGGCCAGCCACTACGTCACCCCCGCCGAGCAGCTCGAGCGCGCCATCGCCACCATCTACGAGGAGCTCGGCGAGCGGCTGGTGTTCCTCAAGGGCCAAAACCGCCTGCTGGAGGCACAGCGCCTGGAGCAGCGCACGCTCTTCGACATGGAGATGCTGCGCGAGCTGGGCTACTGCCACGGCATCGAGAACTACTCGCGCCATCTCACAGGGCGCCGGCCCGGCGAGGCGCCCCCGGTGCTCATCGAGTACCTGCCGCCCGATGCGCTCGTCATCATCGACGAGAGCCACGTGGCGGTGCCGCAGATCCGCGGCATGTATCATGGCGACCGCTCCCGCAAAGAAGCGCTCGTGGAGTACGGCTTCCGGCTGCCCTCCGCCTTCGACAACCGGCCGCTCGTCTTCGACGAGTTCACCCACCTCGTGGGCCAGACGGTGTACGTGTCCGCCACGCCGAGCGACTACGAGGTGACGCTGGCGGGGCCCGCGCTCGCCGAGCAGGTCATCCGTCCCACGGGGCTCATGGATCCGAACATCAGCGTGCGTCCCGCCACCGACCAGGTGGACGACCTCCTGCACGAGATCCGGGCGCGCGCCGAGCGTGACGAGCGCGTGCTCGTCACCACCCTCACCAAGCGGATGGCGGAAGACCTCACCGAGTACTACCAGCAGGTCGGCCTGCGCGTGCGCTACCTGCACTCCGACATCGACACCCTCGACCGCGTGGCCATCATCCGCGATCTGCGACTGGGCAAGTTCGACTGCCTCATCGGCATCAACCTGCTCCGGGAGGGGCTCGACATCCCCGAAGTCTCGCTGGTGGCCATCCTCGACGCCGACAAGGAGGGCTACCTGCGCTCGGGCACGTCGCTCATCCAGACGTCGGGCAGGGCGGCGCGCCACGTCAAGGGCGAGGTCATCATGTACGCGGACAGGGTCACCGACTCCATGGCGGAGACGCTGCGCGAGACGGAGCGGCGGCGGGTGATCCAGGGGGCCTACAACACCGAGCACGGCATCACGCCGGAGAGCATCCGTTCCAACATCCACGACCTGCTGCAGACCGTGTACGAGCGCGACTACTACACGGTGGAGGCGGAGGCGCCCGTGAAGGAAACGTTCACGTCCGCCGCCGATCTCGCCAAGCGCGTGGCCGAGCTGGAAGGGCAGATGAAGGCCGCCGCCCGCCGGCTCGATTTCGAGCAGGCGGCGGAGCTGCGCGACCGCGTGAAGGCGCTCAAGCGCCAGCAGATGATGCCGTGAGGGGCGGTAGAATATGACCGCATGACGCTGGAGGACAAGCTCGCGCGGCTGCCGGACCGGCCGGGCGTCTACATGTACAAGGACGCCAAGGCGCAGGTGGTGTACGTGGGCAAGGCGGCCTCCCTCCGGAGCCGGGTGCGCTCCTACTTCCAGGAATCGCGGCCGCGGGACGCCAAGACGGACGCCCTCGTGCGCCAGATCGCCGACCTCGAGTACATCGTCACCGACAACGAGCTCGAGGCGCTGATGCTCGAGGCCAACCTCGTGCGGCGGCACCGGCCGCGCTACAACATCATCCTGCGCGACGACAAGCACTACCCCTTTCTCAGGCTGACCACGAATGAGGAGTTTCCCCGGCTGCTCGTGGCGCGGCGGGTGCAGAACGACGGCGCCACCTACTACGGCCCCTTCTATCCGGCCACCGCCATGCGCGAGACGCTGCGCCTGACGCGCCAGCTCTTCCCGCTCCGCACCTGCGCCATCGACATCGACGGCCGCCTGGAGCGGCCGTGCATCCAGTACGCGATCCATCGCTGCAACGCGCCCTGCACGGGGTGGGAGACGCGCGAGGGCTACGCCAAGACCGTCCACGACGTGCGGCAATTCCTGGAGGGCAAGGACGACGACCTCGCGCGCACGCTCACGGCGGACATGGAGCGGGCGGCGGAGGAGACGAAGTTCGAGCGCGCGGCCGTGCTGCGCGACCAGATCCAGTCGCTCAACAAGGTGCGCGAGCGGCAGAAGATCATCTCCACCGAGGAGGTGGACCAGGACGTCATCGGCGTGGTGCGGCAGGGCAACGACGCGTGCGTCGAGCTCTTCTTCGTGCGCCGGGGCCGGCTCGTGGGGCAGGAGGCCTTCTTCTTCGACAAGGTGGCGGGCTGGAGCGACGGCGACATCCTGGCCGCCTTCATCAAGCAGTTCTATGCCAAGTCCGTGGTGCCGGCGCCCGAGGTGCTGCTCTCCGAGGAGATCCCCGAGACGGACCTCGTCACCGAGTGGCTGAGCGGCATGGCCAAGCGGCGCGTGCAGGTGACGGCGCCGCAGCGGGGCGTGCGCCGCGAGTTCGTGGCCATGTCGGAGGCGAACGCCGCCATCGCGCTGCAGAACCACCTGCTGTCGCGGGACAACCGCCAGCAGCTCGTGCTCGAGGAGCTGCAGCGGGCCCTGAATCTGCCCGCGCTCCCGAACCGGATCGAAGGCTATGACATCTCCAACATCCAGGGCACCGAGCAGGTGGGCTCGATGGTGGTGTGGGAGAACGGCGCCATGAAGAAGGACGACTACAAGCGGTTCAAGATCCGCACCGTGGAGGGCGCGGACGACTTCGCCTCGCACCGCGAGGTGCTGCAGCGCCGCTTCGGCCGCGCGCTGGAGCAGGGGACGGTGCTGCCCGACCTCGTTCTCATCGACGGCGGGCGCGGGCAGCTCAACGTGGGGCTCACGGTGCTGCAGGAGCTGGGGCTCGACTACATCCCCGTGATCGCGCTCGCCAAGCAGGAGGAGGAAGTCTACGTGGGCGACAGCCCCCGGCCGCTCCTCCTCGATCCCACCTCGCCCGCGCTGCACACGCTGCAGAAGATCCGAGACGAGGCGCACCGCTTCGCGATCACCTATCACAAGAAGCTGCGCACACGGCGTACTATCCAGTCGGTGCTCGACGCCATCCCGGGCGTGGGGCCCACCCTGCGCACCTCGCTCCTGAAGACCCTCGGCTCCGCGCGCCGCGTGCGCGAGGCCTCCGTGGCCGAGCTGGCCGCCGTCCCCAAGGTCACGCCCAAGATGGCCCAGCGGATCTACGAGCACTTCCACACCACGGCGGACGCGGGCGTCCCCGCCGTGACGCCGGAACCGCAACCGGATCTCGAACGTTTAGGGTGAAAGCGCCCACCCGCTGTCGCAGTCAACCTGGCGCGTGAGAGGGGTGATTCCTACATGAAGAAGTTGATGGTGGTGACGGCAGTGGCGGTGAGCCTGGCGTTCTCGGGCGCGGCGTTTGCCAGCTCGTGCCCCAAGGTCATCAAGGAGGGCCGCGACGCGGCCGCCAAGATGAAGGCGGATGACCCGAAGGTCAAGCAGGCGACGGCGAAGCTCGATGAGGCGCAGAAGCAGCACGACGGCGGCAAGCACGCCGACTCGCTGAAGACGGCGAACGAGGGGCTCGTGCTCCTCGGCGTGAAGACGGAAGAGAAGAAGTAGTCGTCCCAGGGGTGAACCGCGGCGCCGGGCTCGGCTCGGCGCCGCGGCCGCCGTTGCTTGCCACTGGATGTCCCGTTCCTTGCCTCTGTATGCTAAGTCTGCTAACAATCTAGCCTCATGTCATCCGACCGGTATCCCTTCCGCGACATCGAAAGCAAGTGGCAGGCGATCTGGGAGGAGCGCCGGCAGTTCCGCGTCACTGAAGAGCCGGGCCGGCCGAAGTTCTATTGCCTCGAGATGTTCCCGTACCCTTCCGGCCGCATCCACATGGGCCACGTGCGCGTGTACGCCATCGGCGATCTGCTCGCGCGCTACAAGTGGATGCGCGGCTTCAACGTGTTGCACCCGATGGGCTGGGACGCCTTCGGGCTGCCCGCGGAGAACGCGGCCATCGAGCACGGCGTGCATCCGGCCATCTGGACCTACGAGAACATCGACAACATGCGCGCGCAGCTGCGCAAGATGGGCATCTCCTACGACTGGGGGCGCGAGATCGCGACGTGCGATCCCTCGTACTACAAGTGGGAGCAGCTCGTCTTCATCAAGATGCTGGAGCGCGGCCTCGCCTACCGGCGCCGCTCCACCGTCAACTGGTGCCCGTCGTGCAAGACGGTGCTCGCCAACGAGCAGGTGGAGGCGGGACGGTGCTGGCGCTGCGACTCCGAGGTCACGCCGCGCGAGATCGAGGGCTGGTTCTTCAAGATCACCGCCTACGCGGAGGAGCTGCTCGCCTGGTGCGACCGGCTCACGGGCTGGCCGGAGCGCGTCATCACCATGCAGCGCAACTGGATCGGCCGCAGCGAGGGCGCGGAGTTCGACCTCCCGGTGGCGGGACGGCCCGAGCTGAAGATCCGCGTCTTCACCACGCGCCCCGACACGGTGTTCGGCATGACGTACGCGGTGCTCGCCCCCGAGCATCCCATCGTGGACGCGATCGTGACCGACGAGCGCGAGCGCGCGGCGGTGGCGGTCTTCCGCGCCGAGGTCGCGCGCGAGTCCGAGATCGAGCGCATGGCGGCCGACCGGCCCAAGCGCGGCCTGCGCCTGTCCGCGCAGGTCGTGAACCCGTTCCACGGCGCGCCCGTGCCGCTCTTCATCGCCGATTACGTCCTCATGGGCTACGGCACGGGCGCGATCATGGCGGTGCCGGGTGAGGACCAGCGTGACTGGGACTTCGCGCGCGAGCACGGCCTGCCGATCATCGAAACGGTCAAGCGGCCGGCGGGCTGGACGGGGGAGGCGTACGCGGGCGACGGCGTGAAGATCAACTCCGGCTTTCTCGATGGGCTCACCGTCGCCGAGGCCAAGCGCAAGGCGATCGACTGGCTCGTCGAGCGCGGTCTCGGGGTGGCGAAGGTCAACTACCGCCTGCGCGACTGGGGCATCAGCCGCCAGCGCTACTGGGGCGCGCCCATCCCCGTCCTGTACTGCGAGGCGTGCGGCATGGTGCCGGAGGCGGAGAAGAACCTGCCCGTGGTGCTGCCGCGCGACGTCCAGCTGAGCGGCAAGGGCGGCTCGCCGCTCGCGGATGCCGTCTCCTTCGTGAACGCCACCTGCCCGCGGTGCGGCGGCAAGGCGCGCCGCGAGACGGACACGATGGACACCTTCGTGGAGTCGTCCTGGTACTTCCTGCGCTACTGCTCGCCGAAGTTCGAGGGGGGCATGTTCGAGCGCTCCGCGGCGGAATACTGGATGCCGGTCGACCAGTACATCGGCGGCATCGAGCACGCAGTCCTGCACCTGCTCTACGCCCGCTTCTATACCAAAGTCCTGCGCGACCTCGGCATGGTCAAGGTGGACGAGCCCTTCACCGCGCTCCTGAGCCAGGGCATGGTTATCAAGGACGGCGCGAAGATGTCCAAGTCGAAGGGCAACGTCGTCGACCCCGACGACCTCATCCGCATCTTCGGCGCGGACACCGCGCGGCTGTTCTCCCTCTTCGCGGCGCCGCCCGAGAAGGACCTCGACTGGAACGAGCACGGCGTGGAGGGCGCGAGCCGCTTTCTGAACCGTGTGTGGCGCTTCGTCATCGCCCACGCGGAGGAGATCAAGGCGGCGCCGCGCGGCGCCACACCAGCCTCCGAACCCGGACGAGCATTTCGACGAACGATCCACGCGACGATCAAGCGGGTGACGGACGACATCGAGCGCGACTTCGGCTTCAACACGGCCATCAGCGCCGTCATGGAGCTCGTCAACGCCGTCCAGGCCTTCGAGACGGCGTCGCTGGACGGCATGGCCGCGCAGGAGCGGGCGGGCCTGCTCGCGGAGGCGGTGGAGACCGCGCTGCTGCTTCTCGGCCCCTTCTGCCCGCACGTGACCGAGGAGCTGTGGGCGCACCTCGGCCACGACACCAGCGTCTTTCGCCAGCCGTGGCCCGTCGCCGACCCCGCCGCGCTCACGCGCAAGGAGGTCGCGGTCGTCGTCCAGGTCGACGGCAAGGTGCGCGGGCGCCTCACCGTGGAGGTGGACGCCGCCGCGGACCACGTGCAGCAGCGGGCTCTCGACGACGACAAGGTGCGGCCGTGGCTGGAGGGCCGCGAGGTGGAGCGCGTGGTGGTCGTTCCCAACCGCCTCGTCAACATCGTGACGCGCGCGTGAGCCTCGGCATGCGGGCGGCGGTGACCCTCGTCCTCCTGGTCGTGTCCGTCTCCGGCTGCGGCTACTCGCTGCGCGGCAACCTGCCCGGCCACATCCAGACCATCGCGGTGCCGATCTTCGTCAACCGGACGCAGGAGCCTGCGGTGGAGAGCTTCATCACGCGCGCGGTGGTGGAGGCCTTCTCGACGAACGGCCGCCTGCGCCTGGCGCGGGTGGAGGACGCCGACGCCATTCTCGAGGGCGAGATCATCAGCTACGCGGTGGATTCGATCGCCTTCGACCGCAATGCCAACGTGCGCCTGTACCGGCTCCGAGTGACGCTGAACCTCACCATGCGCGACCTGCGCCGGAACACGGTGCTCTTCCGGCAGGCGAACTTCAGCGAGAAGTCGGACTTCCGCGTCCAGGGCGCCGTGGCGCAGACGATCGCGCGCGAGGAGACGGCGCTGCGCCAGGCCGCCGTCGACATCGCGCGCGCCGTGGTGAGCCTCGCCATCGACCGGTTCTAACCGGGCCGCCCGCGCGCGCCGTGGACTACCTGACGCTCCTGAAGGCCGCCGAGCGCGGCGAGGTGCCCGCGCTCGCGCTCATCCACGGCGGCGACGCGCAGCTCCTCGACGACGCCCTTGCCACGGTCACGCGCGCCCTCTTCGTTGTCGACGAGATCCAGCTCGGCCGTGAAGTGCTGGACGGCACGGCGGTGACCGCCGACACGGTGGTGCGCTCCGCGATGACGCTGCCCTTCATGACGGCGCGGCGGCTGGTAGCGGTGCGGCGCAGCCAGGCCCTCTCGGCCAAGGCCGGCGACGCGCTCGCCGTCTATGCGCGCGATCCCAACCCCGCCACCTGCCTGCTCCTCCTCGCCGACGAGCCCCTCGCCGCCTCGCGCGAGCGCCGCGCCGATCACTGGCTCCTGCAGGCCATTCCCTCCACAGCCACGGTTGCTCTTCCTGCCCGCAAAGACCGCGCGCTGGAAGAGTGGCTGCGAGAGCGGGCGGCGCTGGAAGGGCTCACCATTGACGAGGCGGCGGCACGCCTGCTCGTGCAGTGGGTGGGCGACGACGGCGCCAGCCTCATCGGCGAGGCGCGCAAGGCGGCGCTCGCGGGCGGCCGCGACAACCGCACGGTGGGCGAGCGCGAAGTGAAGGCGGTGGTGGGCGAGCACCGCATATCCGACGTCTTCGAGCTGACCAACGCGGTGACCCGCGGGGACGTCGGCCTCGCGCTGAAAACGCTCGATCGTCTGCTCACCACCGAGGAGCCGCTGCGGCTGCTCGCGCTCCTCCTCAACGAGGTGCGCACCGCGATGACCGTCGCCGACCTCGGCGCGCAGGAGCAGCCGGTGGTCGCGATCGCGCGCACGGTGCGGAGGCCGGCAGCGCTGGTGGAGGCGATGTTGCGGGCGGCCGCGCGAACGTCTCCCGCCACGCGCACGGCGCGCCTACGGCGGTGCTGGGAGGTGGAGTGGCGGCTGAAGTCGAGCGGGGCGACGCGCGCGGAGATGACGGCCCTCGTGGCCGACCTGTGCGCGGACAGGTGACGCGCCACACGCTGCTGGTGGCGGCGGTGACGGGCGTCATGACGTGGCTGCTCTCGGCCACGCCCGCCACGGCGGCGTTGCGGGCAGGGGCGGCCTCCGTGGCCATGGACGTGCCCGCCGGCACGCCGCTCGCCGGCTACGGCACCTTCGCGCGCCGGCTGTGGTTTCCCGACGTCCTCGGGCGCCATCCTCACGCCTTCTGGTTTCGGCCCTCGACGGGCACGCGCGATCCGGTGGTGGCGCGGGCGCTCGTCCTCGAATCCGCGCGAGCGCGGGTGGCGTGGGTCACCGTGGACCTCGTGGCGGTGGACGCCGCCTTCACGCGGGATGCCACCGCGCGCCTCGTCGCGAGCGGCGCGCGGCCCGTTACGCTCGTCCTTTCCGCGTCCCATACCCATTCGGGGCCGGGCGCGTTCATCGATTCGGCCGTCATGGGATGGCTCACGCTGGACCGCGCCGACTCCACCGTGCGCGACGTGCTGCTGAAGGCGGTGGTGACCGCCGTGCGGCGTGCGGATGCCGCCGCCGCACCCGCGACCATCGCCGTCGCCTCCATGACGGCGCCCCCCGTCGTCCGCAGCCGTCTGGCGCGCGGCCTC
The DNA here is from genome assembly GCA_964419375.1 of uncultured bacterium. Classification (GTDB taxonomy): domain Bacteria; phylum Methylomirabilota; class Methylomirabilia; order Rokubacteriales; family CSP1-6; genus JBBDXO01. The sequence goes on along the minus strand of CAYQQT010000025.1, from coordinate 187 downwards.
GACCACGAGGTGGTCGTGCTGAAGATCGCCACGCCCGCCGGCGCTCCCGTGGCCGTGGTGTGGAACTTCGCCATCCACGGCACGATGCTCAGCGCGCGAAACCTCGAGGTCTCCGGCGACGTCACGGGCGCCGCCTCCGCCGCCCTCGAGCGTGAGCTCGGAGCGCCGGCGCTCTTCGTCAACGGCG
>CAYQQT010000024.1:13687-15948 GCA_964419375.1 uncultured bacterium | reverse complement strand
CCCCCCCGACGCTCGTCGCGCCCCGGCAAAGCCGTGGCGCTCCTCGATCACGCGCCGGCTCATCGTCCGAAGAGGCCGCGCGGACGTACCACCAGCACCACGACGAAGATGACCAGGCCCGCGATCTCCCGGTAGGGGCCGCCGAAGGCGGCCGCGCTCGCTGCCTCCGCGACGCCGAGGAAGAGGCCGCCCACGAAGGTGCCGATCATCGAACCGAGGCCCGCGAGCACGACGACGATCAGTGCCTTGAGCGTCCACTCGAGCCCGATGGACGGGCTGATCGAGTAGCCCACGCTGACGAGGGCGCCGGCGGCGCCGGCGAGGCTGGTGCCGATGGCGAAGGCGAGCAGGTAGGCGCGGCGGATGTCGATGCCGGAGAGCAGCGCCGCCTGCCAGTCCTCCGCGGTGGCGCGGATGGCCTTGCCCCAGCGCCAGTGCTCGAGGAGCAGGTGCAGGCCGCCGATGAGCGCGAACGCGATCGCGACCGTGACCAGCCGCAGCACCGGGACCGACAGCCCGGCCACCGTGATGACGGCGCCGCCGTACGGCGTGGGGATGGAGCGCTCGTCGGCCGTCCACAGCCGCACGGCGAGGGCCTGCAGCGCGAGTGCTAAGCCGAAGCCGATGAGTAGCGAGTTCTTCACGCGCGTCTCTTCGTCCGCGCGCACGACGAAGCCGAACAGCCCCCAGTACAGTGCCACACCGAGCAACAACGACATCGGCACCACGAGCAGCAGCGAGGCGAAGGGATCGATCCCGAGGAGCGCCACGAGCCAGAAGGCCGCGTAGCCGCCGAGCATGATCAGCTCGCCGTGCGCGACGTTGAGCACCTTCATGACGCCGAAGACGAGCGACAGCCCCGCCGCCGCCAGCCCGTAGAGGCCGCCGATCATCAGCCCGAAAAGGAGCTGCTGCGCGAGCACCCTCACCGGCGCACCGCGAGCGGCCCCAGGTAGGCGCGTCGCACGTGCGGGTCACGCAGCAGATCGGCGCCGGTGCCCTCGCCCACGATGCGGCCCGATTCGAGCACGTAGCCGCGGTGAGCGAGCGTGAGCGCGGCCTGCACGTTCTGCTCGACGAGGAAGATGGCGGTGCCGCCACGGTTGATCTCGGCGAGCGCCTCGAGGATCGAGCGCACGAGGAGGGGCGCGATGCCGAGCGAGGGCTCGTCGAGCATCAGCAGTCGAGGACTGCTCATCAGCGCGCGTCCCACCGCCACCATCTGCTGCTGGCCGCCGGAGAGCGCACGCACGGTGATGCGGCGCCGCTCGCGCAGCACCGGGAAGAGCGCGTACACCCGCTCGAAGTTGACCTTGGCGGCCGCGCGTGCCCGTGCGGCGAAGGCGCCGAGCTCCAGATTTTCCTCCACGCTCATGCTGCCGAAGAGACGCCGTCCCTCGGGCACCATCGCGATGCCGCGCTCGACGATCACGTGGGCGTGCAGCCGCGCGAGGTCCTCCCCGTCCCAGCGGATCGTGCCCGCGCGCGGCGGCAGCAGCCCCGCGATCGATTTCAGCAACGTGCTCTTGCCCGCCCCGTTGGGCCCGAGGAGAGCGACGATCTCGCCGGGGCCGACGGAGAGCGAGACGCCGAAGAGCGCGGGCACGTCGCCATGGGCGGCGCCGAGGCCGGCGATCTCAAGCACTGCCGAGGTACACGTCCACGACGGCGGGATCCGCGGCAACGGCCTCGGGCGAGCCCTCGGCGATCTTCTCGCCGGCGCTGAGCACGATGATCCGGCGCGAGAGGTCGAGCAGCGCCCACACGATATGCTCGACCATGAGGATGGTCGTCCCCTCCCCCTGGAGCCGGCGGATGAGGGCCATGGCGGCGGCGGTCTCCACGGGATTGAGCCCGGCCATGAACTCGTCGAGCAGCAGCAGATGCGGGGAGGCCGCCAGCGCGCGCGCCAGCTCCAGGCGCTTGCGGTCCACGAGCGTGAGCTGCGCGGCCGGGACATGGCCCCTGCCCTCGAGCCCGACGAGCGCGAGCAGCCGCTCGGCCTCGACGATGGCCTCCGCCGCCGTTGAGCGAGAGCGACCGTAGAGGCGGCCCACGAGGACGTTGTCGAGGGCGGTGAGGCCGGCAAAGGGCCGCACGAGCTGGAACGTGCGCGCGATGCCCCGGGCGCACACCCGGTAGGGCGGCAGGCCCGCGATGTCATGGCCGTGAAGCCGGATGCGCCCGGCATCGGGCCGCAGCGCGCCCGCGATCAGGTTGAAGAGCGTGGTCTTGCCGGACCCGTTGGGCCCCATGATGCC
>CAYQQT010000024.1:0-13587 GCA_964419375.1 uncultured bacterium | reverse complement strand
GCGCTACGAACGCGTCGGCATCAACGCTTCGAGAACGGCGGCGCCGGGTACGCGAGCGGCGCGGTCGCGGACTCTTTCGGCCACACCAGCTCCTGCTTGCCGTTGATCCACTGCACGAAGACCGACTGCACGATGCCCGTGCCGTCCGGGCGGAACTTCACCGGCCCCACCACCGTCGTCATGTCGGTAGCGGCGACGGCGTCACGGATCTTGTCGCGGTCGAGCGCGTTGGCGCGCGTCACCGCCGCCGCCAGGATTTGCACGGCCGCGTAGGCGGGACCGGCGATGGGATCGGCGGGGCGGCCGACTTTCTTCACGTGCGCGTCGTTGAGCTCCTTGACGCCGGGCGCCTTCACACCGTAGTGCCAGCCGGGCGCAAGGAGGACGTAATCGCCGTCCTTGCCCAGGTTCTTGGCCCACACGGGCGGGTCCGGCGCGCGGATGAAGAGCGCCATCTTCGGCGAGTAGCCGAGCTCTTTCATCTGCTTGATGAGCGTCATGCCGTCGGGCGGGGTCGGCAGCGCGAAGACCGCGTCCGCGTTGGCGCCCTTCGCTTTCAGGATGAGGTCGGAGAAGTCCTTGGCGCCCGGCGCGTACTCGCCCTGCACGGTGACCTCGTAGCCGGCAGTCTTCGCGCCTTCCATCCACGCCGTCGCCATCTCACGGCCCCAGTCCGTCTTCTCCTGGAAGATCGCGGCCGTCTTCGGGCGGTCCGCGGCCGGAATCGAGGCGAAGAGCCCCTGCATGGCCTGGCCGATGTCGGGCGACTTCCAGAAGGGCGAGAAGAGATAGCGAAAGCCGCGCTGGTGGACCGAGTTGAGCGCGAAGGCGACGCCGAGGTACGGGATCTTGTTCTTCTCGGCCACGGAAGCGGCCGCGGCGTGCAGATCGGAGCCGAAGCCGCCGAGGTACGCGACGACACCCTGGGCGGCGAGGCTCTCGAAGCGGCTCACCGTCTTGGTCGCGTCCGACTCGTCATCGAGGAGGACCAGCTCGATCGGCAATTTCTTGCCGCCCATGGTGACGCCGCCCGCCGCGTTGATGTGCTCGACGGCGATCTCATACCCCGCGCGCACCTGGGCGCCGCCGCCGCCGTAACGCCCGGTGAGCGGCACCACCGCGCCCACCTTGATGGATTGCGCCGCCGCGACGAGCGGCGACAGACCGACGAACGCCAGTACGAGGAGCGCCAGCACTCTCATCGATGTCCTCCTGTTCATGGGCCCCAGAGCAGGCGCGCTGTCTCCGCCACGCGCTCGAGCTTGCGTCGCTGATCGTCCGGAGAAACGCGATTGCCCTCCATGGTGGAGGCAAATCCGCACTGCGGACTCAGCGCCAGCCGTTCGAGGGGCACGAGCTTGGCCGCCTCCTGGATACGCCGCCGCAGCTCGTCCACGGACTCCAGGCGCTGCTTCTTGGTCGTCACGAGGCCGAGCACCACGTGGCGATCGTCCGGCACCGCGCGCAGGGGCTCGAAGCCGCCCGAGCGCTCGTCGTCGTACTCGAGGAGAAAGCGCTGGAAGCGGGCGCGCGTGAACACGCGCGTCGGGTAGGCGCCCTTCGACTTCTCGGGATCGTAGTAGGCCGCCGCCTGCTGCGTGCTGATCAGCGTCACCTTCGTCTGCCGCGTGGCACGCGCGCGCAGGTACGCGAACTCCTCGCCACACATGCTGCGCCGCCATCGCAGCCTGTCCACGACCACCGGACGCTTAAAGACCAGCTCGCCGCCCTGCTCGTCGTGAAAGGGTATGGCCCAGCCCCCGAGCTTGTCGAAGCCGTCGAGGGCCTCGATGAGGTGGCCGAAGAAGGCGTAGCGGCGCATCTCGCCGTCCGTGATCACATCGAGGCCCGCGCGCTCCTGCAGGGCCACCACGTCGTCCACCGCGCCGTCCTCGACGCGCTTGAGCTCGGCGGCGGCGATCTCGCCCGCTTCCAAGCGGCGACGCGCCGTCTTGAGAGCGTCCGGCCGCAGCAGGCTGCCGATCACGTCGCTGTGCATCGCGGCACACTTCAACACCGACAGAGGGTGCCGTCAAGCGGGCGGCCGGCCGCGGTACACTCCCGCACCGGGAGGTGCTCATGCGCGCATTGGTGACGGGAGCGGCGAGCGGGATCGGACGTGCGACGTGCCTGCGGCTGGCGCGGGACGGACGCGACAAGGGCGCGGCGGCGAGGATCGCCGCCGTCGATCTGGGCCCCTCGCCGGGGCTCGACGAGGTGGTGCGCGAGGCTCGTACCGCCGGCGCCGAGGTCGTCGCGCTGCACGGCGACATGGGCAGCGCGGATGGCCCCGCGCGTGTCGTCGGCGAGGCGGTCGCGCGCCTGGGCGGCCTCGACGCCCTCGTGAGCAACGCCGGCATCAACCGTCCAGGCGCGCTCGTCGACTATTCCGTCGAGGACTGGGACCGGGTCTTCGCCGTGAACACGCGTGCGACGTGGCTGCTCGCCAAGGCGGCGCACGCACCGCTCGCCGCTTCGCGCGGCGCCATCGTGGCCGTCGGTTCCATGTCCGGCAGCAACGCGCACGCCAATCTCGGAGCCTACGGGCCGAGCAAGGCCGCCGTCATCATGCTCGCCCGGGTGCTCGCGCAGGAGCTCGGGCGCGACGGCATTCGCGTCAACACGGTGTCACCCGGCATGGTGCGCACCGGCATGACCGCCGCCGTGTACGCGGACAAACAGGTGGCGGCCGAGCGCGACGCCCTCGTGCCCATCGGTCGCGTCGCCACCCCCGAGGACATCGCCGACGTCATCGCGTTCCTGCTCGGTCCCGACGCGCGCTACGTGAGCGGGCACGATCTCGTCGTGGACGGCGGCATCACGGGTAACCTGCTGGGCCGCATCCCGGGGCTCTCGCGCATCACGCGGAGCTGACCGGGTGGAACTGCGCCGGCTCGCGCCGCACGAAGCGCAGCTCCATCGCGAGATCCGCCTGCGCGCCCTGCAGGAGTCGCCGCGCTCGTTCGGCGAGACGTTCGAGGAGGCGGCGGCGCGGCCGATGACCTACTGGACCGACCTCACGCGCTCCGTCACCGAAGCGGGAAGGCACGTGATGCTGCTGGCCTGCGAGGGCCACAGCGCCCTCGGGTGCGCGTACGGGCTCGTCGACGGTGACAACGGCGAGCGCGGCCGCGTGGGCGGCATGTGGGTCGATCCCGGCTGCCGTCGGCGCGGCATCGGCACGAGCCTGCTGCAAGGCGTGATCGGCTGGGCGCGCGAGCGACGGCTCACCCACCTCGGCCTGTGGGCGCCCGCGCACAGCCCCGCGGCCATCGCGCTCTACCGGCACGCCGGCTTTCGTGAAACGGGGCGACGGCGCCCGCTGCCCACCGCTGCCGCGCTGCAGATCACCGAGATGGAGATGTCGCTGCGAGATCCCGCCCCCTGAGCGCCCGTGCCCTCTTACCCCTCGGGCCGCTCGCGCTCCTTGAGGACGCGGCGCAGGATCTTGCCGGACGGGTTCTTCGGGATGGCGTCGATGAACTCGATCTCGTGCAGTGTCTTGTAGGTGGCCAGGCGCCCGCGCGCGAACGTCAGCAGCTCGTCCGCGGTGAGCGCAGCCGCGGTGGCGCGGCGCACGACGAACGCCTTCGGCACCTCCCCTGCCTCGCGGTCCGGCTTGCCGATCACCGCCACGTCGGCCACCCCGGGATGCTCGAGCAGCAGCGCCTCGATCTCCGCGGGGGCGATGCCGAAGCCGTTGTACTTGATCATCTCCTTCTTGCGGTCGCGGATGAACGTGTAGCCGTGCTCGTCCACGGAGCCGATGTCGCCCGTGTAGAGCCAGCCGTCGCGCAGCGTCTCCGCGCTCGCCTCCGGCGCCTTCCAGTACCCCTGCATCACCTGCGGCCCCCGGATGCAGATCTCGCCCACCTCGCCCGCGGGCAGGATGCGCTCGCCCGTCTCCACGTCCACCACCTTGTGCTCCGTGTCGTGCGCGGGCAGCCCGCAGGAGTCGATGACGTTGAGCGCGTCGTCCCAGACGGGATTGAGATGCGTGAGCGGCGCCGCCTCGGTGAGGCCGTAGCCCTGCACCACGGGCACGCCGGTGAGCTCGCGGAAGCGCCGTGACAGCTCGGGGGCGACGGGGGCGGCGCCCACCATCGTCAGGCGCACCGTGCTGAAGTCGTGGCTCTTGATGTCGGGCATCTGCGAGAGCAGGTTCAGCACGGGCGGCACCACGAAGAAGAGCGTGATGCCGTGACGCGCGATCAGCCGCAGGCACTCCACGGGCTCGAAACGCTCCATGAGCACCAGGGTGGCGCCCGCGGAGACGCCGCCCCCCATCAGCATGGCGCCGTAGATGTGATAGAGGGGCAGGAAGAGCATCAGCCGGTCGCTCTCACGCAGCCGGATGGCGGCCACGAACTGCAGATTGTTCACCACCAGATTGCGGTGGGTGAGCATCACGCCCTTCGGCAGGCCGGTGGTGCCGCTCGAGTAGGGCAGCGCGACGAGGTCGTCCTCGCGCACGTCCACCGCCGGCGGCGGCGTGACGGGCTGGCGCGCGATGAGCGCCGCGAAGCGCTCGACGCGGGCGGAAGCGGGCGGCTCGCCGGGGCCGATGACGATGACGTGGCGCAGCTTCGGAGCGCGCGCGCGCACCGATTCGACGAGCGGCAGGAGCGTGTGGTGCACGATCACCGCCACCGCGTCCGCGTCCAGCAGCTGGTACTCGACCTCGCGCTCCTTGTACGACGGGTTCATCGGGCTCGCCACCGCCCCCACGCGCGCGAGGCCGTAGAAGGCCACGGCGAACTCCGGGCAGTTGGTGGTGAGCAGGCACACGTGCTCGCCCTTGCGGATGCCGAGGGCGCGCAGCGCGTGCGCGAACCGGTTGGCGAGCGCCTCCAGCTCGCGGAACGTGAGGTTGACGTCCTTGAACACGACCGCGGTGTTCTCCGGCCACCGCGCGGCCGCCTGCGTGAGCAGGCGGTCGTAGGGCACCCGGGGATAGTCCAGCGGCGGGCGAACGAGCTCGATCTGGGACAGGGGCGGCGTCGTCATCGGCGAAACTCCCTCGCGTTGTCGGCTTCGGAGCAGACGATATCACGGCGTGATATTGTCGCGGGCGTCGCGCCCTCACATCCCAGCGCAGGAGACGGCCATGCCCCTCGTTGCCAGCCTCGTCGCAGTGCTGCTCTCGCTCCTCCTCGTCCCCGCCGCCATCCGCGTCCACTATCGCCTGCTCGTGAAGAGCCTCGTGCTGCAGGCGATCGCGGAGTAGCCGGCGTGGAGCTCTACGACGTGATGCGGACCACATTCGCGGCGCGCGAGTTCACCAACGATCCGCTGCCCGACGCCACTCTCTTCAAGATCCTGGACAACGCGCGCTTCGCGCCCAGCGGCGGCAACCGGCAGGGCAACCGCGTCGTCGTCGTGCGCGATTCGGCCACCCGCAAAGCGCTCGGCGAGCTGGCAGCACCCGCTGCCAAGCGCTACGCCGCCCAGGTGAAGGTGGGCGAGAGCCCCTGGAACACCATCGTGCCGCCGGGTCCGGACGCAAAGACGATCGAGGCCACGCCGCCGCCGCCACAGCTCGTGGAGCCCGTCATGAAGGCCGCGGTGGTGCTCGTGCTGTGCGTCGATCTGAAAGTGGTGGCGTCGATGGATCAGGATCTCGACCGCGTGGGCATCGTGAGCGGGGCGTCGATCTACCCGTTCGCGTGGAACATCCTGATGGCGGCGCGCCACGAGGGCTTCGGCGGCACCATCACCACGCTCGCCGTGGCCCAGGAGCCGAAGATCCAGGCGCTGCTCGGCCTGCCCTCGCACATCGCGGTGTGCGCCGTGATGCCGTTGGGCCGCCCGGTCAGGCAGCTCACGAAGCTCAAGCGCAAGCCGGTGTCCGAGATCGCGATGCTCGAGCGGTGGGGCGGCGCACCGCTCACGGCGCCGCGCGGAGGCTGAGCGAGTTGCCAGTCGCGCCGTGTCACGTTGCCCCTATGTGGATAGAAAGCTGACCTATCGCCCCGGCTACTGTCGTTCTATTTCGGCCACTTAGACGCTATCCAGCCCAGGCATCCTCCTTGCGTTGTACTGGCTGTCAGGGAGGGTGCCTTGAGCTATTTCAGCCGCGAACCTAAGGTCGTCAGCCACTTCAGCCGGGGTCCGAAGCCAGCGCCTGCCGTCAGCACCAGGCACGTCGAATCGACGGACCGGGCGGGCGGCGCGGCCACAGCCACGACGACCACGAGCGTCACCACCGTTGAGGAGTCCCCGAGCGCCCGCCGCTTCGGCGAGGTCCTGCTCGACGAAAACCTCATCACCGCCGCGCAGCTCGAGACCGCGCTGCGGCTGCAGGCGGCGGCGCGGACCTACGTGCCCATCGGGCAGGTGCTGCTCGCGAGCAAGATCCTCACCCGCAAGCAGCTCAACGCGCTCCTGCACCGGCACAAGAAGCGCTCACGCCTCGGCGACATTCTGGTCAAGGCGGGACGGATCACCGCCGAGCAGCTGCATACGGCGCTGACGCACCACCGGCGCTCGCCGATGCCGCTCGGGCAGGCGCTCGTGCGACTGGGGTACGTCACCGACATGATGATGCGGGATGCGCTGTGCACGCAGCTTCACGTGAACTTCTTCGACCTGGATCCCATCACGATCGATCAGGCGCTCGCCCGCCTCATCTCCGAGCGGTTCGCCGCCCGCCATCTCGTCATTCCGTTGTTCCGGGTCGACGACATCCTCGTGGTCGCGATGGACGATCCCTCGCAGGCGGAGCTCATCGAAAAGCTGCAGGCGGGCCTCGGCCTCCACGTCGAGACCGTCATGACGACGCCGGACAAGCTGAAGACGGCGATGAAGCGTCTCTACGGCCCGCCGCTGGCGCCCCACGTCGACGTCTTCCGGCAGCGCAACATCCTGATCGGCCCCATCCGCGACCAGGTCGTGGCCGAGCTCGTCACGAAAGGTCTCCGCGGCGTCATCGTGGCGCCGCCCAGCTGGCAGTAGCCGCTTACAGAATAGATTTGCCGGCGTCCACCATCAGGGTGGCGCCGGTCACGTAGGACGACTCGTCGGAGGCGAGGAACAGGATCGGGAACGCGACCTCGCGGGGATCGGCCCACCGCCCGAGCAGGTTGTCCGTGCGCCTGGTGCGCAGCTCGGCTTCGGAGACGCCCTCGCTCGCGGCGCGGCGGATGTGGTAGGGCGTGATAGTCGAGCCCGGGCACACGGCGTTCACTCGGATCCCGTGCGGCGCTTCCTCCACGGCGAGCGCGCGCGTGAAGCCGAGCACGGCCGCCTTCGTCGTGTCGTACTGCCCCATGCCCGCCCGCCCCATGACGCCGTACACCGACGACACGTTCACGATGGTGCCGCGCTCCGCCGCGCGCAGGCGCGGCACCGCCGCCTTGCAGCAGTACGCGGTGGCGAGCACGTTGACGCCGATGATGAACTGCCAGTCCTTGGCGGCCGCGTCCGCCAGGGACGTGTAGACGCGAACGCCGGCGACGTTGACGAGAGTGTGCAGCGCCCCGAAGCGCGCGACCGCGTCGTCCACGACGCGGCGGGCCTCGTCCTCCGCGGTGAGATCCGCGGTGAGCGCGAGGACCCGCGCGCCCGGCACCGACTTGGCGATGGCCGCCGCCGCCGCTTCCACCGCCTTCGCGTCGCTGTCCACGAGGGCGACCGCTGCGCCCTCCTCGGCGAACAGTCGCGCCGTCGCCTCGCCGATGCCGCCGCCGCCACCGGTGATCAGCGCGACGCGGCCCGTCATGCGGGCCGTCATTCGACGTCGGGGGGAGCGACCGCCGCTCCCCCCGACACCCCCCACCGGCTAGATCCGCGGCCAGCCGTCAGGTGTTCGCTCACCGCCTCACACCAGGGTCAGCTGCGCGCCGGGGGTGGGGACGAGCTTGGACATCGCGTCTTCCAGCCAGTTCGCGCCGGGCGGAAGGATGACCGAGGCCGAGCGCACGCGGAAGGAGGCGGGGTTGCGTCCGGGCGCGGGCGTGCCGTCGTCACGCAGGGCCCTGGCGGCGGTGAGCAGGCGCTTGCGGACCTGGATGATGGCGGCGTCGCTGGTGCCGAGCCGCTCCTGCGTGCGATCGACGATTGGTCCCTGGCTCTCCTGGATGGCCTGGTCCTGAACGCCGAAGCCCGGGATGCCGCAGAACATCCGCGTGCGATGCACCTCCCAGTCCATGCCGTAGTCGTTGCCGCGGTGGGCGGCCGTGCGCACGTCGCCGTAGGGCTCCGAGGTGGCGGGCGCGTACTGCACGACGTGCGCGCCCTTGCCGTCGATGTGCACCGCCAGCTCCGCGCGCGTGAGCGGCCGCTCCGGATGCCACGTCACCATCCAGTTGATGACGTGCGTGTCGTCCATCGGCACCCAGATGTGCGACTGCACGATGGTCTGGTCGAGATCGGTGGGCGGCATCGTGTAGAACGGCATGAGGAACTGGCTGACGCGCCAGTAGTGCCGGCCATCCGGCCGTGTGCGCCGGGCGCCGATCACCACGCCGTAGTCGGTATCGGCCACCTCGAAGTGCGGCGCGCGGTCGGCCGTCTGCACCGCTTCCCCCACCCCGAAGCTCGCTTCGTCGAGGTCGCGGGCGATGGTGTCGTCCGTGTGATCGACGGGCGCGTGCAGGAAATTGATGTGGCTGGAGTCGATGCCCCCTTCCAGCGCCTGGAACCAGTTGCACTCCTGCACGCGCTTGGACACGAAGGTGTGGTCCCGGGGCAGCAGCGTCCACTCCACCTGTGGCAGCGGCGGCGGCGGGCTCACCGGCCCCATGTAGGTCCAGACGACACCCCCCGCGTCCACGCAGGGATAACCGACGTGACGGACTTTGGCCGCGAAGCCCGACTCCGGCGGCTCGTTGGGCATCTCGAGGCACTGGCCGTCGAGACCGAACTTCCAGCCGTGATAGACGCACCGCATGCCCGCCTCTTCGACGCGCCCGAAGTAGAGGGACGCGCCGCGGTGGGGACAGAACTCGCCCACGAGCCCGGGCTGCCCGTTCTGGGCGCGAAAGGCGATGAGCCGCTCGCCGAGCAGCTGCACGCGCTTGACGCGTCCGCCGGGCTCGACCTCGTCGGACAGCACCACCGGCATCCAGTAGTGACGGAGCAGAGCGCCCATCGCCGTGCCCCGCCCCGTGCGCGTCAAGAGCTCGTTGTCTTCCCTGCTAAGCATGCTGATTGCCTCCATGGGGGACCTCGACGGGCCCCCAAGCCCCCGGTCCCCCGGTCGCTCCGGCGGTCGAGGGTCGAGGAGCGCCACGGCTTCGCCGGGGCGCTGCCGAGCGCCGGGGGATTGGGGGGCCGTCGAGGCCCCCCATGTATGTCAATCGATTGTGCTAAACCATACCATCGAGTGTTGAACATGACGTCGTCGCCTCCGCCGCTGTCCGTCGTCGTCGCCACCACCCAGCCGTGGCCCGAGCTGCGCATGCTGCTGGAGTCGCTGGCCCCCCAGGTGCGAGCGCTGGGTGCCGAGGTGATCGTGGCCGACGGGCACGGGCGGGGCGTGCCGGACGATCACGGCTTCCCCAACCTCCGCGTGGTGCGCCGGCCCGGCGCCAGCGTGTACCAGCTGCGCGCGCATCGCACGTACCCTCGCGCGGCCGCCATCGGCGGTGTCGTACACAACGGGGCGGACGACAATCTCTGGGACTGGGCCAGCTTCCTCATCTCCAATGGGACGTTGCTGCCGCCGTTGCCGCCGGGCGATCGACCGGACATCTCCGGGCAGGCAACCTGTCGTACAAGCGCTGGGCGCTGCCGTCGAACGTGCGGCGCGCGACAGCACGCGCATCGTCGCCCGCACCGTCGTGCGCAAGCCGGCCTACCGGCGCGTGGCCATCCTCGCGTGGCTCCTCATCATGCTGATGCTGTGCTTCCACGTCGCCGGTGAGCTGGCGGGCTACGTGAGAGGGCCGGGCGACAGCCCGCGGCGGGTGCGTTGAGCATCGACTTCGCGGACTACTTCGCCAACGCGCCGATCGGATGTCACTGCCTCGACCCCGACGGCGTCATCGTCGCCGTCAACGAGGCAGAGCTGGCGCTCCTCGGCTACGCCCGCCACCACTACGTCGGCCATCACGTGCGCGAGTTCCACGTCGATCCCGGCGTCGCCGACGACATCCTGAGCACATTGCGCAGCGGCGAGGCGATCGTGGACCGCCGTGTCATGCTGCGCGCGAAGGACGGCACGCCCACCCCGGTCGTCCTCAGCGCCAACGCGCTGGTGGTCGACGGCCGCCTCGTCTACACGCGCGGCCTCATCCGCGAGATCCGCGGGGAGATCGAGACGGAGCGACAACTCGCGTTCCTGGGCGACGTGGGCCGCACCCTCGCGCGCACCCTCGACCCCGACGTCATCTGGCGCGGGCTGGCGGAAGCCGCTCACAGGATGCTCCGCGCCCCCAACGTCGTGCTCTACAAGGTCGACCCCGTCTCCGGCGACCTCCTCGTGATCGAGGTTGCGGGCGATATCGGCCCCGGCCACTTCGGTCGCCTGCCGCCAGGCATCGGCGCCGCGGGGCTCGCCGCCAGCGAGCGCCGCACGGTGGTGTCCACCAACGTGCTGGCGGACGAGGCCATCACGCTCACCCCCGAGGCGCGACGGTGGCTGGCCGCCATGCCGCATCGGGCCGCCCTCGCCGTTCCGATGCTGACCGAGGACGAGGTCCTCGGTGTGTTCGGCGTCGGGGGCCCGCCCGGCCGCGCCTTCAGCGCGGCCGAGATCCGCCTCGTCGAAGCGCTCGCCGACCATGCCGCCATGGCGGCGCGCAATGCGCACCTGTTCGCCGTCGAGCAGGAGGCCAACCGCGCGGCGGAGGTCGCCCGGCGGCGGGCGGCGTTCCTCGCCGAAGCCAGTCGCGTGCTCGCGGGCTGGGTCGACTACGACACCACGCTCGGCGCCATCGCGGAGCTCGTCATCGCGCACCACGCGGACGTCTGCCTCATCGACGTCGCCGACGAGGACGGCCGGCTGCGTCGTGTCGCCGCCGCCACCCGCGATCGCTCGCTCACCCAGCTCGCGCGCGAGTTCCTCGACCGCTACCCGCCCGATCCTGCCGGCCCGCATCCCATCGCGACCGCCATCCGGACGGGCGAGTCCGTCCTGCAGCCGCAGATGCCCGACGCCTTCTTCGACGCCATCGCGCACGACGCGGAGCATCGCCGTTTCACGCGCGAGCTCGGCCTCAAGTCGAGCATCGTGGTGCCCATGATCGCGCGCGGGCACCCGCTCGGCGCCATCTCGCTCTTCGCCAGCCACTCCGTGCCTGCCTACGGGCCCGAGGATCTCGCGCTCGCGGAAGACCTCACACGCCGTGTCGCCTTCGCGGTGGAGAATGCGCACCTCCATCGCGAGTCCGAGCGCCGGCTCCAGGAGGCCGAGCTCGTCGCCACGGTCGCGCGCGACATCAACGCGAGCCTGAACCTGGACACGGTGATACAGCGGATCGTCGATACGGCGAGAGATCTGTGCCACGCCGATCTCGCGGCGATCTTCTTGCGGGAAGGCCCCGAGGCGGCGGCGGTGCCGCGCTATGGCGCGGGCGGCACCCCCTCGAGCCGGTACCGCACCGTGCGCATCGAGCCCGGCAAGGGGCTCGGGGGACAGGTGCTCCTCACGGGCAGGGCGCTGCGCACCGCGAACTATCCCGAGGATCCGCGCTTCAGCGAGGAGTACCGCAAGCTGCCGGAGTCCGAGCAGATCCTCGCGCTGCTCGCGGTACCCATCCGCTATGGCGACTACGTGCGCGGGCTGCTGTACATCGCCAACCGCACGGCGCGCGCCTTCTCGGATCGGGACGAGGCGGTCGTGCAGCGCCTGGGCGATCACGCCGCGGTGGCCATCCAGACCGTGGAGCTGTTCGCCCGCGAGCAGGCGGCGCGCAGCGCGGCGGAGGAGGCAAACCAGGCCAAGGACGAATTCGTGGCCACGCTCTCCCACGAGCTGCGCACGCCGCTCAACGCGATCCTCGGCTGGGTGCGCATGCTGCGCGCGGGCTCCCTCGACGCGATGACGGCGCAGCGCGGGCTCGATGTCATCGAGCGCAACGTGCGCAGCCAGGCCCAGCTCATCGAGGATCTGCTCGACGTCTCCCGCATCGCCACCGGCAAGCTCCGCCTCGACGTCCGTCCCCTGCGTATCGCCGAGGTGATCGAGGCCGCCCTCGACACGCTGCGCCCCGCCGCGGAGGCCAAGGAGCAGCGCCTGACCTCCGTGCTCGACCCACGCGCAGGCCAGGTGTCCGGAGATCCGGACCGCCTGCAGCAGGTGGTGACGAATCTGCTGTCGAACGCCATCAAGTTCACTCCGAAGGGCGGGCGCGTCGAGGTCCGGCTGGCGCGGGTGAGCTCGCACGTGGAGATCGTCGTCAGCGACAGCGGGCCCGGCATCCCCGCGCAGTCACTGCCGCACATCTTCGATCGCTTCCGCCAGGTGGACAGCTCGTCCACGCGGCAGCACGCCGGCCTCGGCATCGGCCTCGCCGTGGTGCGCCACCTCGTCGAGCTGCACGGCGGCACCGTGGAGGCGAAGAGCGGCGAGGGCGGCGGCGCCAGCTTCACCGTCAAGCTTCCGCTGCTGCCGATCCACGCCGTGACGCCGGCCTCCGAGCACCCGACGGCCGGGGGCGCAGCGACGGCGCTCACGGCCTCGCTGCGCGGCGTGCGCGTGCTGCTCGTCGACGACGAAGTGGACACCCTCGAGGTCTTCACCACGGTGCTGGCCACGCGCGGCGCGGAGATCCGGACGGCCACCTCCGCGAGCGGCGCCATGGACATCCTCAAGACCTGGACGCCGGACCTGCTGGTCTGCGACATCGGCATGCCGGGCATGGACGGGTATGCCTTCATCCGCCAGGTCCGCGACATGCAGGCGATCGGCCTTCCCCGGATTCCCGCCATCGCGGTGACGGCGTACGGGCGCGTCGAGGACCGCATCCGCATTCTCGACGCCGGCTTTCAGATGCACATCACGAAGCCGGTCGATCCCGCCGAGCTCGTCGCCGCGCTCGCCAGCCTGGGGCCGCGCGCGGCCCTGTAGAGGCTATCGTGGCGACGAAACTCCGTCGCGCGCTACCAGCGATGCGCCTGCGGCGGAGGAGGCGACGGCGCCGGCGTGAGGGCCGCGAGGTCGCGGCCGATGACACCGCTGGAGGTACGGAAGAACTGGCTGGCGATCGTGATCATCGCCGCGGGCGCCACCACGTGGAGCAGCAAGCCCGTCGGCGCCGCGGCGCGGCTGCCCCCTGTCATCGCTCCGCACTATGACATGACGGCGTGCGCGCGACGTCAGGCAGGCGGCGACGACGACGTCAGGGCGTCGAAGTGGCGGCCTGCGCGCCGCGCCGGCACGCGGAGGCGAGCACGTTCTTCTGCGCGCGGCCGTAATACATCTTCCGTCCCGGCAGCCCCGTCATGCCCGCGATGTCAGGGTCGAAGTTCTCCACGACGGGACCATTGCACTCGGCCGGAGGCGCGGGCCTCGGCGACGCGGAGGCCAGCGTGCGGCTGCGCGCAGCGGCGAGGCCGACCATGAGCGTCGCCGGCGAGAGCGGCAGCGTCGGTGACTCGGCCTCGACGACCTTCGGCGGCGCGGGGTCCGCGACGCTCGCGGAG
>CAYQQT010000023.1:10595-16051 GCA_964419375.1 uncultured bacterium | reverse complement strand
GGCGCCGATGGCCCCGTCTTTCACGACTTCGGTGATCTTGCCTTTCTTGTCACGCTGGCCGCCGGTCGTATCCGCCGCTTCCCGATTGCAGGCCTCGATGGCCGACTGCGACGGCGTCTGGGCCACGCGGCTGGGCTGCGCCACGGCCGGCGGCGGCACGGGGCGGGGCGCTTCGATTACCACCGCCGGCGCCTGGACGACGGCGGGGAGCGGCGTTTGCACCGTCACCGGCGCGGCGGCGGGAGCGGAGAGCGCGGCCACGGGTACCTCGGTGCGGGCGTCGGTCCGCGCGCCCGTTCGGTTGGCTACCACCAGTCCGGTCACGAGGGCTGTCGCCCCCACCACGAGCAGACCGATCGTCGTTAGCTTCCACACGTTCGTGCCTTCAGCCATGGCCATACCCTCCCGACGCCATGGGTAGCAGGCGGCGTGCCACCGACTTCAGCGTGGCGGTGCGGGCAGCGACTCTACGTGAGCCGGAGGTTACGCACGAAGGCGGGACCGCTGGGCGCCGCCGTCATCGCGCCCGTCGTCAGCGGATCTTGAGCAATCCCGCCGCCGTCCCGCCCAGAATGCGGTCCTGGTCGGCGCGCGACAGCGCCGCGAGGCGTGTCACCACCTCCACCGGACGCTCGTAGCCCATGTCGAAGCAGTAGTCGCTGCCGATCATCACGCGATCAGCGCCTACGAGGTCGATTAGGTAGCGCAGTGAGGCGGGGGCATGGCTGATGGTGTCGTACGTGAAGCGCCGCAGGTACGCCGACGGCGGCCGCTTCATGTGCGCCAGCTCGCGGCGCACCTTGCGGCCGCGGTCGAGACGGCCGATCAGGTAGGGCAGCGTGCCCCCGGCGTGCGGCAGGCACACCTGCAGCTTGGGAAAGCGGTCGAGGACGCCCCCGCAGATGAGGTGGGCGGCGGCGATCCCCGTGTCGTACGGGTTGCCGAGCAGGTTGCCCAGGTAGAACGGACTCAGCCGCTGCGCGCCCACCACGTTCAGCGGGTGCAGGAACACCGGCAGCCCGAGGGCGTGGATGCGCTCGAACACCAGCGTGAAGGCGGGATCGTCGAGCTCGAGGCCGTTGACGTTCGTGCCCAGGTAGACGCCGCGGATGCCCGGCAGGCGCGCGGCGCGGTCGACTTCCTCCGCGGCGCGCCCGGGATCCTGCATGGGGAGCGTGGCGAGGCCCACGAAGCGGTCGGGATAGGCCGTGTGCGCCTCCGACATGGAATCGTTGACGACGCGCGCCAGGTGCGAGCCGAGCTCGCCGTCCGCCCAGTACACCATCGGGAACGTGAGCGACAGGGCGTGCACCTGCACGCCCGCGCGGTCCATGGCCTTCAGCCGGCTCTTCAGATCATAGAACTCGCGGACGAGATGCCCGCCCAGCACGGCCCCCACCTTGACGGCGGGGCCCGCCGCATCTGAGCGGTCGAGGGTGACGCCAAACCGCTCACCCTGCGTCTCAACTGCACGGAGGTAAGCCTCCGCAAAGTAATGCGAGTGGATGTCGATCGCCGGGACCTTACCGGCCCCGGGGCCCGAGCGCTTCCGAACCGCCGCCGGGCTCATCCGCGCTCCTGGTCGCACAGGTCGAGCGCCGTGAGCGCGTAGAGCCGACTGCCCATCACGAGGTCCGAGATCTTCATGCCGAAGGTGCCGGCCCCCACGCTCACGCCGGGGCCGTAGGTGATCGCCGGAATGCGCATCTCGTTGAAGCAGTTGATGTCGCGCCACATGCTGGAGAAGGGCGGCGCCGCCGCCTTCGGCGCGGTGCCGAGCATCGCCTGGTGGGCGCGCGTGATGGCGCTCTTCAGGGGCTCGACCTTCCGGGGATCGGCCTCGAAGGAGGGCCGGTACGTGTACAGCTCCACCTCGCCCTCGAGGCCGGCGCCGGCCACGAGCCGCCGCAGCTCCTCGCGGATGTCGAGCGGATTCTGCACGGGGGT
Organism: uncultured bacterium; assembly: GCA_964419375.1. Classification (GTDB taxonomy): domain Bacteria; phylum Methylomirabilota; class Methylomirabilia; order Rokubacteriales; family CSP1-6; genus JBBDXO01. Next base: position 14,104 of record CAYQQT010000023.1, on the reverse strand, counting down.
GATCCGCACGTCGACGTAGATCGCGCATTGCTGCACGGTCTTCGTGATCTTGTAGGGCACGCCGCCGCGGATGGCGCCGATATTCACGCGGGGAACGATGGTCCCGCCCGGGCACTCGTAGCGGTTCTTCTGCTCGTAGTCGTACGCCCACTCCTCGATGCGCTGGATGAGCGGCGCCATACGCACGATGGCGCTCGGGCTCTTCTCGATGGGCGTGGGACGCGGGATGTACGGCGTGTAGATGGGCAGGTCGTTGCCGAAGACGGTGACCTTGAAGAAGGCCTTGCCCGCCTCCACGCCCACGAGGCCGAAATCCGTGCCTTCGGCGACGAGCGCGTAGTCGGCCACGCCGCCGTGCGTGATGGCGAAGCGCGTGCCGGGCTCTTTCGCCAGGTAGGCGGGCGACTGGAACTCGTCGACGGGCTCCACGCCGATCTCGCCCACCACCGCCATCAGGAGCAGGTCCCCCTTCAGCTTGACGCCCGCGTCCTTGATCGCCTTCGCCGCGAGCAGGAAGGTGGCCATGGGGCCCTTGTCGTTGCAGACGCCGTTGCCGATGAGGGTGTCGCCCTCGCGCCACGCGGAGTGGAAGACGGCGTCGGCGGCGCGCCGCGTCGTCCACCACTCGTCCTTGTGGATGGTGGTGTCCATGTGGCTGTTGAAGACGAGGCTCTTGCCGTAGGCCGTGCCCGGCAGCGTGCCGAGCACGTTGGGGCGGTCGGGCACGAGGGCGATCTTCTTCACCTCGAAGCCCTGCCGGAGGAGCCAGTCGTACACGTACTCGCCCACCGGGCCTTCGCTGCCCGTGGGGCTGTCGATGTTGCCGAGGTCGAGGGCGACCTTGACCAGCTCGTCCACGTCGAGCTTGTCGAACACCTTCTGGGCGCGGGCGTCCACCTTCATGCGTCAGACTCCTTTGTCTTGGATAGGTGTGAAGCGTCCATCGGCGGCGTTGGTCTGCAAGATGTGCTGGATGTCGGCGCGCAGGCTCGCCACCTGCCCCGGCGGCCACGTCCGGAGATCGATGTCGGCGAGGAGCCGGCCGGGCCGACCGAAGACGAGAATGCGGCCACCCATGTCGATGGCCTCCTCGAGCTGGTGCGTGACGAGGATGGCCGTGTTGCCCTCCGTGCGCGCGAGGTCGATGAACGTCGTGCGCAGGGCGGCCGCCGTCACCTCGTCGAGGTGGCCGAAGGCCTCGTCGGCGAGCAGCAGCGAGGGCTCGATGACGAAGGCGCGCGCGAGCGCCACGCGCTGCCGCATGCCGCCCGACAGCTCGTGGGGATACGCGCCTTCGAAGCGCCCCAGGCCGAGGCGATCGAGCCACGAGCGCGCGCGCTCCACCTGCTCGCGCGTCTCACGTCCGAGCAGCTCGAGGGGCAAGCGAACGTTGTCGATGGCCGTGCGCCACGGCAGCAGCCTATCTTGTTGAAAGACGGCGGCGAGCACGCCGCGGAAGTGGTCGAAGTCGTCGTACGGCGTGCGCCCGCCGATGGCGATGCGCCCGGCGGAGGGCCGATCGAGCCCGATGAGCATGTTGAGGAACGTGGACTTGCCGCAGCCGGTCTGGCCCACGATGGCGACTATGTCGCCCTGCCGGACGACGAAGTCGAGGGACTCGATGGCCACCACCGCCTCGCCGGAGCCGGTCTGGTGGAAGACCTTGCGCACGCCCTCCACGTCGATGGCGCCCGCGCGCTTCATACCCGCCAGCGCAGCATGCGCTCCTCGATCCGGGTGAGGGCGGCTTCCGCGACGAAGAGGATGACGACGAGGATCAGCGTCCACGCGAAGACCTCCGACACGGAGAAGAGCTCCTGGGCCACCACGAGGCCGTAGCCGATGCCGGTGACGGCGCCCACGAGCTCGGCGATGGTCACCACGCGAATGGCGAGGCTCAGGTTGATCTTCCAGCTCGTGAGGATGGTGGGCAGCGTGGCGGGCAGGATGAGCTTGGTGAAGAAGTGGCGCCGCGTGGGGCGGAAGGATCGGAGCATGTCGCGCCACTCCTTGGACACGCCCTTCATCGCGTCCAGGAAGTCCACGAGGAAGACGGGGGCGCACACGACCACGAGGACGAAGGCGATGCGGAACTCGACCCACTTGAACCACAGCACCGCGAAGAGGATCCAGCACACCACCGGCACCGCCATGAAGAGGCGCACGATGGGCCGCGCGTAGCGCTCCACCGGCGTGGACAGGTACATGGCCACCGCGAGGCCGAGGCCGAGCACGAACGACACCACGAGCGCGGCCACCACCCGCGCCAGCGTGATGAGCACGAAGCCCAGCGGCAGCGTGACCAGGCTCTTGAAGATCCGCTCCCAGCCGGGAACGATGAAGGGCGGCACGAAGAAGGAGAGGATCTGCCAGGCAACGGCGAGGAGGAGGAGCCCCACCACCATCTCCCGCGGAAAGCGGAAGGGGGTGCGGGCCTCCAGGGCCTCGACCGTCTCGCTGCCGATCACCTCGTCGCGCTTCATCGTCAGGGCTTGTAGATCGCGCCCTCGTCCGGCAGCTTCGGCAGGTAGCCGGAGTCCACGGCCACCTTGAACATGTCCCAGATGACGGCGCGCTCGCCTTCCCACGCGGGCAGGATGTCGTACACGATGCGGCCGGCGGTGACCGCCTCCTTCAGGATGCCGGGCGGCAGCTTCACGCTCCCCACCACGATGCGGTCGGCGTCCTCGGTGTTGGACTTCATGAAGCGCGCCCCGTCCTGGAGCATCTTCATGATGCGCGGCACCGCGTCGGGACTCTTCTTGAGGAAGTCCTCGCGCACGGCGAGGATCAGCTCCCATCCGTCCGCCTTCGCGATGGACTTCCACGCGGTGTCGCCGGTGAGGATGGTGCGGTACTGCGGGTTGTCACGCAGGGTGAGGGTCGCCGTGGGCTCCCACGTCATGGCGGCATCGACCCGCTTGGCCTGTAGCTGGGTGCGCGCCATGGGCGGCCCCGCCTGCACCACGGTGACGTCCTTGCCGAAGACGATGCCCTGGCTGCGGCCGTAGAGCGCGAGAATCTGGTATTCGGACGAGCCCATGTCGGCGGCGATCGACTTCCCCTTGAGATCGGTGATGTTTTTTACCGCGGGATCGCCCGTGATGACGGCGAGCGCGTTGAGGCGCGCGTACGTGAGGGCAGCCTTGATGGGCACGCCCTCGGTGCGCATCTTCTGCAGCACGTGCGGCCCCGCCGGCAGCATGTCCACCTCGCCGGTGGCGAGTGCTGCGTAGTAGGCGGACACGGCCCCGAAGCTGTGCGGCTCGAGGTCGATCCCGTTCTTTTTGTCGAAGCCCTGGTCCTTGACGACGTCCACCATCAGCGTGGTGAGCGACGGAAAGGCCAGCCGCGCGATCTTCACCTTGATCGGCTCCTGGCCGCCCGCGGGCGGCGCCAGCACCAGGGCCGCGCACGCGGCGGCCAGCACGCCCCACGTCCACATCACTCGCGTCTTCATGTCTCGTCTCCTCATGTCTCGTCTCCTAATGTCGAGGCGCGTCCCGGGT
>CAYQQT010000023.1:0-10495 GCA_964419375.1 uncultured bacterium | reverse complement strand
TGTCGAGGTACTTGGCCGCCACCGCGCGCTCGAACATGTCCCAGATGATCTTGCGCTCCTTGCCCCACGCGGGCTGCACGTCGAACACCCAGCGCTTGCTCGCGACGGCCTCCTTGAAGACGCCGGGCGGCAGCTTCACCGTGCGCGCCACGATGGCGTCCGCCTCGTCGACGTTCTGAGCGATGAACGCCTGCACGTCCTGCAGGGCGGCGATCCACTTGCCGACGGCCGCCGGCGAGCGCTTGATGAAGTCCTCGCGCAGCGGCACCAGCAGGTCCCAGCCCTCGGCGCCCGTCAGCTCGCGCCACGCGGTGCCGCCGTTGAAGATCATCCGGTACTGCGGGTTCTCCTTGAGCATCATGGTGACGATGGGCTCGATGACCATGGCCGCGTCCACGCGCTTGGCCGCTAATTGCGTGCGCGCGAGCGCGAAGCTGGCCTGCACCACCGAGACGTCCGTCCCGAGCGTGAGCCCCTTGGAGCGCGCGTAGATCGCCGTCACCTGGTACTGCCCGGAGCCCATGTCGGCCGCAATCGTCTTGCCCTTGAGATCCGCGAGGCTCCTGATGGCGGGATCCGCGGTGACGATGACGAGGTCGGAGAGCGGCACCGCGGTGGCGATGACCTTGATGGGCACGCCTTCGTTGCGCATCTTCTGGAACACGTTGGGACCGCCCACGATGGTGGTGTCGACCTCGCCCGTGGCGAGGGCGGCGTAGAAGGTCGCGATGGAGGGATAGGTCTTCACCTCCATCTCGAGCCCGTGGCGGGCGTCGATGCCCTTTTCCTTGAGGAGGTTGACGATGATGGGATTGAAGACCGGCAGCGTGAGCGCCGCCACCCTGATCTTCACCTTGTCCTGGCCCACGGCCGCCCGCGGCCCTGCCGTGACCAGCGTGAGGGTGAGCGCGAAGAGGGCCGCGACGGCCGCCAACGTCGTGCGTGTCATGTCCGTTTCTCCTTGATGAGCCGGTAGATACGATCGGGAGTGAGCGGAAGCTGGAGGATCTCGACGCCGAGCGGCGCCAGCGCGTCGGCGACGGCGTTCGCCACCGCCGCCGTGGAGCCGATGGTGCCGCCCTCGGCCATGCCCTTGAAGCCGGTGACGCTCACGGCGGGCATCGTCTCCATGTGGATGACGTCCATGGGCGGGATCTCCATGACCCCGGGGATCAGGTAGTCCATGAAGCTGGTCGTCATCGGCTGGCCGTTGGGGTCGTAGCGGAGGTCCTCGTAGAGCGCGGTGCCGATTCCCTGCGCCACCGCGCCGTGGGTCTGGCCCTCGACGATCATCGGATTCACCATGCGCCCGCAGTCCTCCACCACCACGTGGCGGATGATCTCCACCTCGCCCGTGTCCGCATCCACCTCGACCACCGCGAGGTGCGTGCCGTTGGAGAAGGTCGCGGGCGGCGGATCGTAGTACTGCGTGGCCTCGAGCGCGGGCTCCACCCCCGGCGGCAGCGTGCCCCCCGCGGGGCGGTAGGCGAGCGCCGCCACGTCCGCCACCGTCAACGTGCGCGCGGGCGCCCCACGCACCGCGATCGTCCCGCCTTCGATGGTCAGGTCTTCGGGGGCGGCCTCCAGCATGTGGCCCGCGATCCTGGCCATCTTCTCGCGCACGCGACGGGCGGCCAGCACGAGGGCGCCGCCGCTCACGACGATGCTGCGGCTGGCGAACGAGCCGCTGCCGTACGGGCAGCGCTCCGTGTCGCCCTCCACGATGGTGACGGCCGCGATGTCGACGCCGAGCTCGTCCGCGCAGATCTGGGCCAGTGACGTCGCGTGGCCCTGGCCCTGCGAGGCCGCGCTCACGAAGGCGCGCACCTCGCCCGTGAGCTCCACCCGCACCGTCGCCGAGTCGTACCCCGCAACCTGCATCATGCCCCGCCGGCGGAAGGTGCCCGACCCCATGCCGGTGAACTCCGTGTAGGCGCACACGCCCACCCCGCGATACCGGCCGCTGTCGGTGCGGCGCGGCAGCGCGCGGAGCTTGGCGTAGTGGCCCGCGGCCAGCGCGCGCTCGTGCGATCCGCGCGGATCGCCGCTGTCCACCACGAGGCCGGACGCGGTGGTGAAGGGCATCTGGGCGGTCTCGATGAAGTTGCGCCGGCGCACGTCGGCGGGATCGAGCCCCGCCTTGGCCGCGATCATGTCGACCACGCGCTCCCGCACGAAGGTGGCCAGGGCCATCCCCACCCCCCGGTAGGCGCCCGCCGGGCACTTGTTGGTGGTGATCGCGTAGGCGTCGTAGGCGAGCGCGGGGATCCGGTAGGGCCCGGGCAGGATCCCCGCCGCCGTGAGGGGCTCCAGGGAGGCGGTCACCGGATAGACGGAGTACGCGCCGGAGTCGCAGATCAGCGTCGACTTCATGCCGAGGATGGTGCCGTCCCGGCGCGCCGCCACCTCGATGTGGTTGACATGATCGCGGGCCTGCGCGCTCGCGAGCAGGTTCTCGCGGCGGTCCTCGAGCCAGCGTACGGGGCGCCGCAGCCGGCGCGCGAGCTCGGCCACCACCACGTCCTCGGGGTACATGTGCATCTTGGGGCCGAAGCCGCCCCCGACGGCGGGACAGAGCACGCGCAGGCGCGAGTCCGGGATGCCGAGCGACTCTGCGAGCCCGCTGCGCAGCAGGTGCGGCGTCTGCGACGACGCCCACACCGTGAGCATGCCGTCCACGGGATCGAGCGAGGCCATCACGCCGCGCCCCTCCATGGGCGACGACGAGCAGCGCGCGTGGCGGAAGGTCTCCGCCACGCGGATCTCCGCGGACTCGAACGCCTGCTGCACGGGCCCGTTCTCAAAGCGCGTGTGGAACAGAACGTTGCCCGGCACCTCGTCGTGCACGAGGACGGCGCCCGCCCGCATGGCGATTTCCGCGTCGGCGACCGTGGGCAGCGGCTCGTAGGTGACGTCGATGAGATCGAGCGCGTCCTCCGCGCGGTACTGGTCGATGGCCACCACCGCCACCACGGGCTCGCCCGCGAAGCGGACTTTGCTTTGGGCCAGCGGTGGCCATGCGCTCTCGTGGTAGCCGGCGCCGCTCATGGCGGCGCGGATCGGCCGCGTGGTGGAGGCGAGATCGGCGCCGGTGACGACGGCCTCCACGCCGGGCAGCGCGAGGGCGCGGGTGACGTCGATGGCCACGAGGCGCGCGTGCGCGTGCAGCGAGCGCAGGAACTTCACGGCAAGCAGCCCCGGCAGGCGCAGGTCACCCATGAAGTGGGCGCGCCCCATGAGCAGCGGCGGGTCTTCCTTACGCTTGATGGACTGGCTGACGTAGCGCGCGGCCATCACGTGCGCTCCCTGCGCGCCGCCCTGATGAGCGCCGACAGCCGGTCCGGCGACATGGGCAGCGCGGTGATCGAGATGCCGAGCGGCGACAGCGCGTCGCTCACCGCGTTGGCGAGCGCGCCGCCGCAGCCCGAGCTGCCGCCCTCGCCCGCGCCCTTGACGCCGAGCGGGTTCAGGGGCGTGGGCGTTTCCTCCAGAATGCGCACCGCCGTCGACTCCGGCATCTCCATCGCGGTGGGGATCAGGTAGTCCATGAAGGTGCTGGTGAGGAGCTGCCCCTGCTCGTCGTACGCCAGCTCCTCGAAGATGGCGCCGCCGATGCCCTGCGCGAGGGCACCCACGAGCTGGCCGTCCACGATCATCGGGTTCACTGCCCTTCCCACATCGTACGCGATGGCGTATCTCACGATCCTGAGCGTGCCCGTTTCAATGTCCACCTCCACCATCGCCGCGTGCGTGCCGTAGGGGTACGTCATCTTCGGCGCCTCGAAGAAGTGCTCGGCGTACAGCCCGGGCTCCATGCCGGTGGGGCCGGGCACCGCCGCGCGCGCGAGGGCGCGGAAGCTCACCTTTCTGTCGGGCACGCCGCGCACGTGGACGGCGCCGTCCTCGAGCACGAGATCGGCGGCGGCGGCCTCGAGCAGGCCCTCGGCCACGCGCAGGATCTTCGCGCGCACCTTTTGCGCCGCGCCCATCATGGCGGGGAGCGCCACCGCCGCGCCGCGGCTGGCGAAGCCGCCCACGCCGAAGGGCACGCGCGCGCTGTCGCCGTGGACGACCGTGATGCTCTCCGGCGAGACGTTCAGCTCGTCCGCGCACACCTGCGCGAGCGTGGTGTCGATCCCCTGCCCGACGGCGGCGATGCCGGAGTAGACCACGACGTGTCCCGTGGCGTCGACCTCGACCCGCGCGTACTCCCACGGCCCGAGGCCGGCCTTCTCCACCAGGCAGCCCACGCCGATGCCGACGTAGCGTCCCTGGCGGCGCGCTTCCGCCTGCTCGGCGCGCGCGGTGTCGTAGCCGAGGGCGTCGAGCGCGTGATCGAGGGCGGAGGCGTAATCACCGCAGTCGTACACGGTGCGCTGCGCGAGCGAGGTGCCACCGACGTCGTACGGCATCTCGGCGGGCGTGATGAAGTTGCGCCGGCGCAGCTCGAGCGGATCGACGCCGAGGCGCGCGGCGGCGATGTCCATCAGGCGCTCGCGCACGAAGGTGGCCTCGAAGCGGCCCGGGCCGCGATACGTCCCCGTGGGCGTCTTGTTGGTGAGCACGCAGCGGATCTCGGACGTGTAGTTGGCGATCCGGTACGGGCCCGGCAGCATCGCCGCCGTGAGCTCGGGGACGACCACGCCGTGGGTGCGAATATAAGCGCCCATGTCGGTGATGAAGCGGTCGACGAGGGCAATGATCTTTCCATCACCGTCGAAGCCGATCTCCGTCTCGTGCCACTGCTGGCGCGAGTGGTTGGTGGCCATCAAGTGCTCGCGGCGGTCCTCGATCCACTGCACAGGCCGGGCCAGCCGCATCGCCGCCCACGGCACGAGCAGGTCTTCCGGATAGAATTCGCCGCGTACTCCGAAGCCGCCGCCGACCTCCATTTCGACGAACTGGATGAGGTGCTCGGGATAGTCCAGCAGGTCGGCGAGGACCTGTCGGTTGAAGTGCGGCACCTTGGCGACGCCCCAGAGATTGAGCACCCCTGTGCCCGCATTGAAGGCCGCGGTGAGGCCGCGCGTCTCCATGGGCACGCCGGTGTGGCGCTGCACGGCGAAGCGCTCCTTCACGCGCGTGTGCGCGGCGGCCATGGCGGCCACGCCGTCGCCCTTCTGCGTCTCCAGCACGGCCACCACGTTGCCGTCGATGACGTCGTGGAGCACGGGCGCATCACGCTCGACGGCGCGGCGCGCATCGGAGACGGGCGGCAGCGGATCGTAGTCCACTTCCACGAGGTCGAGCGCGTCCTCGGCCACGTAGCGGCTCCCCGCGACGACGAAGGCCACGGGCTCGCCCACGTAGCGCACCTTGTCGCGCGCGAGCGGTGGCTGCAGGCACGCCACCACGCTCGGCCGCGGGCCCAGGCGCACGGGGATGCGGCCGATGGCGCCGAGGTCTTCGCCGGTGATGACCGCCACCACGCCGTGCAGCCCGAGCGCGGCCTTAGCGCGGATGGCGCCCAGCCGCGCGTGGGCGTGCGGCGAGCGGACGACGGCGGCGTGCAGCATCCCGGGCAGCCGGAAGTCGGCCGCGTATTTGCCGCGCCCCGTGAGCAGTCGCGGGTCCTCCTTGCGCCGCACGGAGGTGCCGAAGGTCCGGGTCATGGACGGGTCCCCGAACGCCCGAGCCCGTACAGGCGGGCGGCGTTGTCGCCGAGAATCGCGGCCTGGGCCGCGGGCGGCAGCCCCGCCGCGCGCACGATGCGGATCGGCTCCGGGTCGCCGAGCCAGAAGGGGTGATCGCTGCCGAGCAGCACGCGATCCGCTCCGACGACCTGCACGAGGTACGCGAGCGCGGGCGGAAACTGCACGAGCGTGTCGTAGTGGAAGCGGCGCAGGTATCCGCTCGGTAGCGACGCGCCATCCGCCCGCAGCTCGGGACGCGCCACGTGCCCACGGTCGAAGCGCCCCACGTGATAGGGCAGAAAGCCCCCGCCGTGCACGAGCACGACGTCCAGCGGCGGAAAGCGGTCCAGCGTGCCGCCCAGGATGAGGCTGCCGGCGGCCAGCGTCGTCTCGAACGGATAGCCCACGAGGTTGTGCAGGTAGTGACGGCCGAAGCGCTCCACCGCCTCCAGCAGGAAGGGGTGCAGCATCACCGGTGCCCCGAGGTCGGCGGCCGCTTTCCAAAAGGGATCGAAGGCGCGGTCGCCGAGCGGACGGCCGAGCGCGTTGGGATCGATCATCGCCCCCCGCAGTCCGAGGGAGGTGACCGCGAAGCGCAGCTCCTCGGCCGCGAGCGCGGGCGCTTGCAACGGCACCGTGGCCAAACCCACATGCTGCCCGCCCGCTTCCGCCAGCGACGCGGCGAGCCCCTCGTTCTGCGCACGGCTCCACGCCGCGCCCAGCGAAGGCGGCAGCGAGTAGCCCGCCACATCCATGAGAGGGCCGAAGACGGCGGCGTCGATTCCCTGCCGCTCGAGGAACGCCAGGTGCAGGCCCAGCGTGTAGAGCGGCTCCAGCATCGGCCGCGTGGGCGCTTCCGTGCCCACGTGCACGCGGGGACGATCGCCGTCGTCGAGCACGCGCACGCCGTAGCGTGCTGGCGCCGTGCGGGCGGCGTCGAGCGCCTTCGGCGACAGGAAGTGGACGTGGACGTCGGCGATCATTTCCAGCGCACCAGCGCGCGCTCCGCCGCCTGCACGAGCTGCGAGGCGGCGAGCGCGACGAGCAGCACGGACACGATCACCGCGTACAACTCCGTGATCAAGAAGGTGTTGCCGTAGTAGATCAGCCGCTCGCCGAGGCCGACGAGCGAGATGAGCATCTCGCCCACCACCATGCCCTTCACCGCCTGCACGGCGCCGAGGCGGAGGCCGAGCATGACGGCGGGCAGCGCCGCGGGCAGGTAGATGCGCCCGAAGAGCGCGGCTTCCCCGGCGCCGAACGAGCGCGCCATCTCGACGAGGAAGCGGTCGGTGGAGCGCACGCCCGCCATCGTGTTCACCACGATGACGAAGAAGGAGAACATGAAGACGGTGGCCGCCACCACGGTATCGCGCAGGCCGAAGAGCGCGATGAGCACGGGCACGAGGGCGGAGAGCGGGGCCGACATCAGCGCGTTCACCCAGCCGTCGAGGAGGTGGCGCACCGTCGCGAAGCGGCCCATCGCCAGCCCGACGACGACGCCGAGCACGACGGCGGGCACGAAGCCGCGCACGAGCGACAGCAGGCTGGACGCGCCCGCGCGCCACAGCGTACCGTCGCCCACGAGCCGCCACCACACCACCGCGATGTCCGAGGCAGGCGGCACGAACATCGACACGTTCAGGCGGCCCAGCACCTCCCACGCGATGACGAGGCCGGCGACGGCGGCGAGGCCGGCGCCACCGACGTCGGACTGCCGGGCCACCGGCGGCGTCACTGCAGCTTCCTCAAGATTTTCCACAGGCCGTCCACCAGCCGCGCGAAGTCCGCCGTCGCGCGCACGTCGCCCCCCTCGCGCGGCCGCGGCAGCGGCACCTCAAGAACCTGGTGGACGCGGCCGGGGCGCGGGCTCAGCACCACCACGCGGTCGGAGAGGTAGATCGCCTCCTCCATGCTGTGGGTGACGAGCACGACCGTCTTGCGCTCCTCCGACCAGAGGCTCAGGAGGTCGTCCTGGAAGAGGCGGCGCGTCTGCTCGTCGATCGACGCGAAGGGCTCGTCCATGAGCAGCACCTGCGGGCTCACCGCGAGCGCGCGCGCCAGCCCCACGCGCTGCTGCATCCCGCCGGACAGCTGCGAGGGGTACGCCTGCTCGAAGCCGGCGAGCCCGACGTTGCCGATCGAGTGCAGCGCGCGCTCCGCGCGCTCGCGGGCGGCCACGCCGCGCAGGAGCAGGCCGAACTCCACGTTCTTCTGCACGGTCGCCCACGGCAGGAGCGCGAAGTCCTGGAACACCACGCTGCACTCGCGCCCGGGGCCGGTGACGGTCCGATCGCCGACGAGGACGCGGCCCGTGTCAGCGGGCAGGAGCCCGGCGATCGTCTTGAGCAGCGTGGTCTTGCCGCAGCCGCTGGGCCCGATGAGGCTGAGGAACTCGCCCGCCTGCACGCTGAGGTGGATGTCCACGAGCGCCTGCACGGCGCCGAACGCCTTCGACACGCCCTGCACGGCGATGGGCACGGGCGCGAGCGCGGGCGCGGTCATCAGGCCTGCCACCGGAGCAGCCGCGCCTCCACCCGCGCGAGCGCGGTCAGCGCGAGCCCCGATATCAAGAGTGTCCACGCCACGGTGGCGAACATGCGGTCGTGCTCGAACATCGAGCGCGAGATCATGATGAGGCGGCCCAGGCCGAAGGGCGACAGCAGCAGCTCGGCCACGATGAGGCCCACGAAGGCGCGCGACAGGCCGTAGCGGAGCCCCGCCAGCACCATCGGCAGCGCGCTCGGCAGCACGATGCGCGTGAAGAGCTGGGCCCACGAGGCGTCGAAGGCGCGCGCCATCTCCACCAGCCGCGGGCGGACGTCGCGCACGCCGCCGTAGGCGTTCATCGTCACGAAGGGCGCGCTGAAGACGAACACGATGACGGCGGAGGATAGAATATTGATGCCGAACGATAAGATGACGAGCGGAATAAGGGCGGCGGTAGGCAGCGCGATGAGCAGATCGAGATAAATCCTGCCCACTCTACCCACGGGGCGCACGACCCCCATCACGAGGCCGAGGGGCACGCCCACGACGACGGCGCACCCGAAGCCGAGCAGCAAGGATTGTAGACTTATGGCGGTGGCGCTGAGGATGGCCCCCGAGCGGACGAGCGCGATCAGCGCCGTGAAGGTCGCCCACGGCGAGGGAAAGGCGAAGCTGATGGGCACCCGCGCCGCCCACTCCCAGAGGAGGAGGAAGACCCCGACGGAGGCCGCGCGCAGCGCCAGGATCACTACCGCTTGCCGATGTCCTTGAGCACCGCGTCCAGCGGCGCCACGTCGAAGAATTGCTCGGGCTTCCACTTGCTCACGGGCCCGCTCAGGTTCCCCGTGCCCACCTGAAAGGCGAGGTTCTCCACCGCCCCCGGCCCGCGCATGCGGTCGAGGCCGCCGTTGAGGTCGAAGATCTTCACGAGGGCGCGCAGCTGGCTCTCCAGCTTCGCGTCGTCCACATCCTTCATCGTGTCGCCGCGCTCGCGCACCCAGAACTTCGGATCCTTGGCGCCCTCGCGGTAGGACTGGAGCATGCGCCGCACCAGCTTCTGGACCGTGGCGGGGTTCTTCTTCGCGTAGTCGGCGTTGATGACGAGCGAGCTGGAGGACACGGGCTGGTTGGTAAAGTCGATCAGCACGTGGAACTTACCCGGCGCGCGCTCGCTCACCACCTGCGCCGCCGTGAGATCGAAGGCGGCGGCATCCACGGCGCCGCGCAGCAGCGCCTCCGCCCGCGCCGGCGAGCCCTCGGGAATAAATACCACGTTCGGGTTCACGCCCGGCTGTGTCTGTAAGTAAAAGGCGAGCAGCGACTGCACGGTCGCCTTCGGCGAGTGCGAGGCCAAACGCACGCCGTTCAGCTCCTTGACAGACGTGATCTCCTTCTTCGCCATCACCACGAACTCGGGCCGCGACAGCTCCATCACCCCGCGCACGGGTGCGCCCTTCTCGATGGCCGGGTAGAACGGCGCAAACGCCGTGCCCACCTGCCCCTGCCCGTCGATGACGGCGAGCATGACCGCCTCCGGCGTGCGCAGGTCCTTGACCGTGACCTTCACGCCGTCCTCCTTCTCGAGCAGCCGGAGGCCGACGATCATCGGCAGGTTCACCACGCGGGTGACGGTGGTGAGGAGCGTGAGCTCCTCGGCGGCCGCCGCCACGCGCGGTGCTCCGGCGAAGACGGCCAATGCGATCAGTCCGATGAGTCCGAGAACGAGCGCTCTTCTCTCGATGGTCATGTCAGCTCCTTGTGGTGGTGGCGAGCGACTGCGCGGCGGCGCGCGTCGCTTCCACGATGTTCTTGTACCCGGTGCAGCGGCACAGGTTGCCGGAGATGGCCTCGCGGATCTGCTGTTCCGTGGGATTCGGGCAGTCGCGCAGGAAGCACGTCAGCGTCATCAGGAAGCCGGGCGTGCAGAAGCCGCACTGCAGGCCGTGATGCTCCCGGAAGGCCTCCTGCAGCGGATTGAGCGTGTCACCGGCGGCGAGCCCTTCCACCGTCTGGATGTCGCCGCCGTGCACCTGCGCGGCGAAGAGCAGGCACGAGCGGACGGCGGCGCCGTCGAGGATGATGGTGCAGGCGCCGCACACGCCGTGCTCGCAGCCGAGATGCGTGCCGGTGAGCTCGAGGTCGTCGCGCAGGAAATCGGCGAGGGTCTTGCGCACCTCCACCGTCCGGTCGTACCCGCGACCGTTGACGGTCACGTGGATCTTGCGCTCCATCATCGGGAGGTGCCCTTCTTGTCCGTGCCGGCGCTGGTCCTGTCCGTGCCGGCGCTGGTGGTCGCGGCGCCGGCGGCGCGCTCGGTAGCCTGCGCGAGCGCGCGCCGCGTGAGCACGCCGGCCAGGTGCTTGCGGAAGTCG
>CAYQQT010000022.1:0-16373 GCA_964419375.1 uncultured bacterium | reverse complement strand
CCTTGGGCTCATTCGCCGCCTCTTCGGGGAAATCCAGTGAGCCTTCGACGTCCGCATGGAGCTCGAGCAGCGGGGCCCGAATGGCCCGCACCCTTTCCGATAGCGCCCCCGTTACCTGGGCCGCCGCTGCTCGAACCGCCGCCTCCGAATCGGCGGCGACGAGATCCGCCACCGCCTCCGCCCGAGCAAGATCGATCCGGCCGTTGAGATACGCGCGGCGCGTGAACTCACCCGGCTCCGCCAGCCGCGCGCCGTGCGCTACGAGGCGCGCGAGCAGAACACGCAGGAGGGCGGGCGCGCCGTGACACGACAGCTCGACCACGTCCTCGCCGGTATAGGAGCGGGGCGCCCGCATCAGCGTGCACAGCGCGTCGTCGAGCGGCTCACCCGTGTCGGGATCGACGACGCTCACGCGTCGCACCGCATGGGAGGGAAATTCACCGAGAGGGCGGGGGGAACGGAGCAGGGGAGCGACGACGTCGACAGCCGCGGGCCCGCTCACCCGGATGACGGCGACAGCGCTCTCGCCCACCGCCGTCGCCAGCGCGACGATCGTGTGCAGGACCGGATTTTCATGATGCACGGGTGAGGGCACCGCCCTTATGACAACTGTCGGAATATCGAGGAGCGCCACGGCTTTGCCGGGGCGCTGCCGAGTATGGGGGGATTGGGGGCTGCCGAGGCCCCCATCTAAATCAAGCGCTTGGGGGGCCCTTCGAGGCCCCCCATCCAGTCAAGCCGCCTCAGCCCGCATTGCGGACCTCCCGGCGCGCACGCGCCGCGGGCCGGTCCATGAATTTCTGCTGCGCGATCTGGAGGATGTTCGACACCGTCCAGTACAGCACCAGCCCCGACGCCAGGTTCAGGAACATGAACGTGAAGACGACGGGCATCATCAGCATCATCTTCGCCTGCCGTGGATCGCCCGCGACCGGCGTCATCTTCTGCTGCACGAACATGGTGACGCCCATGAGGAGCGGCAGGATATACGTCGGGTCCTGGGCGGCGAGGTCGCAGATCCACAGGTCGACGCCGAACATGCGGCCGAAACACAGGAAGCTGGCGTTCTGCAGCTCCACGGAGACCGTGAGCGCGATGTAGAGCGCGTAGAAGATCGGGATCTGCGCCACCATGGGCAGGCAGCCACCCACCGGGTTCACCTTGTGCTCGCGGTAGAGCTCGAGCGTCTCACGCTGCAGGCGCTGGGGATCGCTCTTGTACTTGCTTCGCAGCGCGTTGATCTGCGGCTGCAGCGCCTGCATGGACTTCATCGAGCGCATGCTCTTGACGGTGAGCGGATAGAACAGCGCCTTCGACACCACCGTGAGCAGGATGATCGCCACGCCGTAGTTGTGGACGTACCCGTACAGCCAGTTCATGACGAGGAGGATGGGCACGCCGAGCCACTCCATCGGCAGGCCACCCCACGCCCGCGGGACCGGGAAGCCGCCGAAGTCGATCGCGCCCTCGAGACCGGTGGACTTCAGCCGGTCGTACTCCTTGGGGCCCGCGTAGATCGTGACTTCGCCTTCCCACGCCTGGCCGGGCGCGATGGTCGGCGACGCCTCCACGGCGATGGTGGCGCGCCCCACGGGCTCCTTGCCCGTCGCCTCGCACACCTTCTTGTCCTCCGCACGGGCGATCAGCTTGAAGCCGGGACTCTTGGGGATGAGGGCGGCGATGTACGCGATGCTGCCCGCGCTGATCCACTGTCCCTCGACGCTGACCGCTTGGACGCTGCACAGATCCTGCGCGCGCGCCACGGACCCCGCCGTCAGCCACGCAATCTCGGTGGGGTGCTGACCGAGGAACCGCTCCTTGGCTTCGTGCCACGCCTGACGCGTTTCCCAGGGGAGAGCCACCGTCACGGCACGCGGCGCGCCCGTCGCGTTCTCCAGCCGCAGGCGCGTGTCGATCGTGTAGCTGTCAGCGTGGAACACGAGCGTCTCGCGAACCCTCAGGCCGTCCACTTCGCCGGTGAGGACGAGCTCCTGCTGGGGCTGCGCCGACGTCACCTTCACGCTCTCGCTCGACAGGGTCATGGGCACGGGCGCGGCGGGCCCGCCGGGCCGACCGACCACGAGGCCCTTGGGGCCGAGGTCGCCCACCATGACGAGGGGCTTGTCTCCGCGGTACTTCAGCACGAGCTCCTGTATCTTGCCGCCCTCGCTGCTGACCACGGCGCGGTACAGCGGCGTCTCGACCCCCGCCAGCCGCTGCTGCGGCCGCTCGCGGGGGGCAGCCGCCGACGGCGCGAGGGGCGGCGCCGCCACGGGAGCGGGCGGTGGCGACGTTTCTTTTTTCGTGGCGGGCGCTTCCGCGCTCTTCGGGGCTGCCGGCGCCTGCTCCATGGGCGGCGTGGCGGGGGGAGTGGGGAACAGGAACAGCTGCCCGAGCAGGAACACCGCGCCCATCAGAACCGCCGCCAGGATCGCTCGTTTCTCCATCATCACGCTTGCCGCTGCCGGACGGGCGGCGGGTCATATCCTCCGGGGTTGAATGGGTGACAGCGTACGAGGCGCAAGAGCGCCAGCCATGAGCCCCGGGCCACGCCGTGCTCGGTAAGCGCCAGCCGTGCGTATTCCGAGCATGTGGGCGCGAAACGGCAGGCGGGCGGCAGGAGTGGAGAAAGCCACCGTTGATACATGAGCACGGCGCGGACGGCGAGCCGAGCCCCCACGGTCATGCCGGCGTCCGCGCGCCCGGCACGGCTGCCAGCGCCTGGCGCAACTGATCGACCAACACCTGGAACGGCGCCGTCAGCACCGCCGGCCGGCCGATGATGACAAGTGCCGCGTGGAGCGGGGCGGAGGCACGTGTGGCACGGTACGCCTCCCGCAGGCGACGCCGCGCGCGGTTGCGCTGCACGGCGTTGCCGAGCTTGCGGCTCACGGCGAATCCCACGCGGGTCGGTTCCGGCACGTCGCGGTACAGCACGATGAGCGCCGGTCGATCGACTCGCTTGCCCCGCTGAAAAAGTGTCTGGAACTCCGCGCTGGCGGTCAACCGCTGACCTCGCGGCAGCCGCCCGGTCAGACGGTCAGCCGTTTCCGCCCCTTCGCACGCCGGCGCGCCAGCACCTTCCGCCCGCCCTTGGTCGACATCCGCTCGCGGAATCCGTGCGTTTTCGCGCGTCGCCGCCGATTTGGTTGAAACGTCCGCTTCATGAGGGAGCACTCCCTTTCCGGGACTGGAGAAACCGGCATAGTGTAGGCACGCGCGCACGACGAGTCAACCGCATGAAGTCGCTTGCGACGCTCTCCGCGCGTGTGCTAACGTTCGGCTTCCGTTTCTTCGTTCGTGTGAGGTGTCGTTTCAGATGTGCGGGCAATCCAGCGCCAATAGTCCTATCGTCAAACGCGTTCCGGGCTATCCACACCTGTGGATAACTCTGTGTGTAAGTGGGGTTCACACCTTTGCTGGATAGCCTTTGGACGCGCCTCATCGAGGCGTTGTCCCAGAAATTGCCGGCCGCCATTCTCGACAACTGGGTGCGTCCTTGCCGACTGCTCGCCATCGAAGGCGACCACCTGAAGATCGGCGCGCCGAACAAGTTCTCGCGCGACTGGCTCATGCAGCACCATCTCGAGGCGCTGCAGCAAGGCGCCCAGGAGGTCATCGGCGGCGAACCGCGCATCTCCATCGTGATCGACGACCATCCCGTCGCCGTCCCCGTGGCCCGGGTGAGCGCGCCGGCGCCGGCGGCGCCACGCGCCGGCGGCACCACGGAAGGGCTCAACCCGCGCTACACGTTTGACGCCTTCGTCGTCGGCTCTTCGAACCAGTTCGCGCAGGCCGCGTGTCAGGCGGTGGCCGAGCTGCCCTCGAAGGCGTACAACCCGTTGTTCATCTACGGCGGTGTCGGGCTCGGCAAGACGCACCTGCTGCACGCGGTCGGGCACCAGAGCGTGCGGCTCTTCCCGGGCATGACGATCGTGTACCTGTCCTCCGAGCGTTTCACCAACGAGCTCATCAACGCCATCCGCTACGACCGCACCGGCGAGTTCCGCGCGCGCTACCGCACCATCGATCTGCTGATGATCGACGACATCCAGTTCATCTCCGGCAAGGAGCGCACGCAGGAAGAGTTCTTCCACACGTTCAACGACCTCTACGAGTCGCGCAAGCAGATCATCGTCTCCAGCGACTCCACGCCCAAGGACATCCCGGAGATCGAGGAGCGGCTGCGCTCGCGCTTCGAGTGGGGCCTCATCGCCGATATCCAGCCGCCGGACTTCGAGACGCGCGTGGCCATTCTCAAGAAGAAGGCGGCCCTGGACCGGGTGAAGCTGCCCGACGACGTCGCCTATCTCATCGCCAGCCGCGTGAAGTCCAACATCCGCGAGCTGGAAGGCTCGCTGACGCGGATGATCGCGTTCTGCGCGCTCACGGGGCGGGAGATGACGGTGGACCTCGCCCAGGAAGTCCTCTCCGACCTCTGGGGCGAGGAAGAGAAGATCATCTCCATCGACCAGATCCAGCGGAAGGTGTGCGACTTCTTCGGGATCAAGATCTTCGATCTGAAAGCGCAGAACCGCACGAAGGCGGTCGCCTTCCCCCGCCAGATCGCGATGTATCTGTCCCGCCAGCTCACCCACGCCTCGCTCTCGGAAGTGGGCCGGGCCTTCGGCGGCAAGGACCACACCACCGTCCTCCACGCCGTCGACAAGATCCAGAACCTGCTCCAGGAAGATCCCAAGCTTCGCAAGGTCGTGGACGGACTTATCCAGGGGATCACCCTCTGATCCCCCGCTCTCCCGGCTTCCTCCACACGCTTATCCCCTCGCCGCCGGAGGTGAAAGCGCCGTGCTCACGCGACCTTGGCCGCCCCACACCCCATCCACACCGCTTGGCTACTACTGACACTACGAAGTTTCCTTTCTTTCTCTGAAAAACAAAACCCTGGAGACTTACAGCATGGAAGTCGTTCTGGATAGAGACGCGTTCCTCAAGGGTCTGCAGATGGTTCAAAACATCGTGGAGCCACGGCAGACGCTGCCCATCCTCGCCAACGTCCTGCTCGAGGCGGACGGCGAGTCCATCCGGCTCACCACCACCGATCTCGAAGTGGGCGCGCGCGTCTCCATTCCCGCTCACGTGGTCGGCAAAGGCGCCATCACGATCTCTGCGCGCAAGCTGACGGAGATCGTCAAGGAATTGCCGGTGGCCAAGGTGGCGCTCACCGTGAAGGAGAACGCCACCGTCGCCCTGCGCTGCGGCGGCGCCACGTACAAGCTGGTCGGCCTTGCCCCCGACGACTTTCCTCCCGTGGTGCCCGCGATGCCGGCGGCGTGGATGAAGCTCGACGCCAAGACATTGCGCGAGATGCTGGTGCAGACCAGCTTCGCCGTCTCCCACGACGAGACGCGGTACGCGCTCAATGGCGTGCTCTTCTCACTCTCGGGCAAGGAGGCGCGCCTGGTGGCCACGGACGGCCATCGTCTGGCGATGTCGATCCGCTCCGTGGGCGACCTCGGGGCGGGGGTGACGGGCATCGTGCCGCGCAAGGCGATCACGGAGATCATGCGCGTGCTGGGCAGCGGGGAAGAGGTGCAGATCGCGATCACCGAGAACCAGTTCGTGCTTCAGATGCCGAACTTCGTGATGACGGCCCGGCTCATCGAAGGCCAGTTCCCGAATTACGAAGCGGTCATCCCGAAGGCGCATCCCGGCAAGCTCATGATCGGGCGGGCGGTGCTGACGGCGGCGCTGCGCCGGGTGTCCGTGATGGCGGAAGAGCGCAACAAGCCGGTGAAGCTGACGCTGGCCCCCACCGTCCTCAAGCTGTCCGCATCCAGCCAGGATCTCGGTGAAGCGGAAGAGAGCATCGACGTCGACTACGGCGGCGCGGAGGTCACCATCGGCTTCAATTCCAAGTATGTCCTGGACGCGATCTCACCCATCGAGAAGGACACTATCGTCCTCGAATTCAAGGACGGGCTCAGTCCCGGAATCGTCAGGAGCGTCGACGATGACGGGTACTGCTGTGTTATAATGCCGATGCGAATTTAGACGAATTTACGTATGATTTTGCCTCTGGAAATGGGAGTCTTAGAGGGTGCAGATTGGTTGCATACAACTCGTAGAATTCCGAAATTATCAGACCCTCTCGTATCGGCCGTTCCCACGGCTGAACCTCCTCACCGGACGTAACGCGCAGGGCAAAACCAACCTCCTGGAAGCCGTGGCCGTCCTCGTGACGGGCCGGTCCTTCCGCACCGCGCGGCTGGGCGACGTGCCGCGCTGGGGCGCCACCGCCGCGGTGCTGAGCGGCGAGCTGCTGCGATCAGACGGCTCGCGCACGCTGCGCCGCAGTATCCAGCGGCTCGAAGACGGCGGCTGCCAGACCTCTGGTGACAGCTGCTCGTGGGCGCGTGTCATCGCCTTTGGCTGGCACGATCTGGTCATTCTGAACGGTGGACCACAGGCTCGACGAAACTTTATCGACGGCTTCGCGACGCGGCTCTTTCCCGGCCATCTCCCGGCGCTGCTCCGCTACCGTCAGATCGTCAGCCGGCGTAATCGCCTCCTGCAGCGGCGCGAGAGCGAAGCCGGGCTGGCGCCGTGGAACGAGCAGCTCGCCGGGGCGGGGATGGAGCTGATCGACAGGCGCCGGCGTGCGGTGGCCGCCCTGCAAACGGAGCTGGCCCGCGTCTATCCCGCGCTCGCGGGCGCGCGGCACAAGGTGGAGATCGGCTACCGCAGCGCGCTCGGTGAGGCCACGGAGGCGGCGGCCCTGCTCGCGGCGCTCGAGCGGCTGCGCCCCCAGGAGCTGCGCCGGGGGCAGACGCTGGCGGGCCCGCATCGCGACGACCTTGCGATCGAGCTGGACGGCGTGGACGCCCGCGTCTTCGGCTCGCGGGGACAGCAGCGGCTGCTCGCGCTCGCGCTGCGGCTGTCCGAAGTCCTGCCGGTGACGGAAGCGGCAGGGACGGCGCCCGTGCTGCTTCTGGACGACGCGCTGTCCGAGCTGGATCCCGGGGTGCGGGACAACGTCCTGCGCGAGGTCCAGGCCGCCGAACAGGTGTTTCTCACGTCGCCGGATCCGCTCGATGTGAGCGGGGCGCGGCGCTTCATCATCGAAGGAGGAGGGATCGCGGCCGCATGAGCGCAGACACCTATACAGCGAGCGACATCAAGGTACTCGAAGGCCTGGAGGCCGTCCGCAAGCGCCCCGCCATGTACATCGGCGACACCAGCGCCTACGGTCTGCACCACCTGGTCTACGAGGTGGTCGACAACTCCGTCGATGAGGCGCTCGGGGGCTACTGCGATTCCATCAAGGTCATCCTTCACTCCGACGGCTCGTGCTCGGTGGGGGACAACGGCCGCGGCATCCCCGTCGACACGCACAAGGAGACGGGCAAGTCGGCGGCAGAGGTCGTGCTCACCGTCCTGCACGCGGGCGGCAAGTTCGAGCACTCCGCCTACAAGGTGTCGGGCGGACTGCACGGCGTGGGCGTGTCCGTCGTGAATGCGCTCTCGGAGTGGCTCGAGGTGGAGATCCGTCGCGGGGGCAAGGTATGGTCCCAGCGCTACGAGAAGGGCGGCGTGCCCACGGGGTCGCTCACGCCGGGCGAGAAGACGAACAAACACGGCACCATCATCCGCTTCAAGCCCGACGCGACGATCTTCGAGGAGACGAACTTCTCGTTCGACACGATATCGAACCGCCTGCGCGAGCTCGCCTTCCTCAACCGCGGCCTGAAGATCGTCATCGAGGACGAGCGCGACGAGCGCAGCCACACCTTTCTCTACAAAGGCGGCATCATCGAGTTCATCAAGCACCTGAACCAGAATAAGACGCCGATCCATCCGAAGGTGCTGTTCTTCGAGGGCACGAAGGGCGATATCGAAGTCGAAGTGGCCATCCAGTACAACGACGGCTACCAGGAGAACCTGTTCTCGTTCGCCAACAACATCAACACGCGCGAGGGCGGTACGCACCTCACGGGCTTCCGCGCCGCGCTCACGGGCACGCTGTCGACGTACGCGCAGGCCAACGGCTTCCTGAAGAACTTCAAGGGCGCCGTCACCGGCGACGACGTGCGCGAGGGGCTCACGGCGGTCGTCTCCGTGCGCCTGCCCGATCCGCAGTTCGAAGGGCAGACGAAGGCCAAGCTCGGCAACACGGACATGAAGGGCCTCGTGCAGCAGATCGTCAACGAGAAGCTGGCGGAGGCCTTCGAGGAAGACCCCACCACCGCGCGCAAGATCGCCGACAAGTGCGTGCGAGCGGCGCAGGCGCGGGAGGCGGCGCGCAAGGCGCGCGAGCTCACGCGCAAGAGCGGCCGTGACGACGAGGGGCTGGCGGCCAAGCTCGCCGATTGCTCGGAGCGAGACCCGAAGTACCGGGAGCTGTTCCTCGTCGAGGGTGATTCCGCCGGCGGCTCCGCCAAGCAGGGACGCGACCGCAAGACGCAGGCCGTGCTGCCCCTGCGCGGCAAGATCATCAACTCGGAGAAGGCGCGCTACGACAAGGTGCTGTCCCACAATGAAATCCGGCTGCTCATCTCGGCCATGGGCACCGGCATCGGCACCGACGAGTTCGACCTCACCAAGACGCGCTATCACAAGATCATCCTCATGACGGACGCCGACGTGGACGGGGCGCACATCCGCACGCTCCTGCTCACGTTCTTCTTCCGCCACATGAACGCCATCATCGAGGCGGGCCACCTCTTCATCGCCCAGCCGCCGCTCTTCAAGGTGAAGAAGGGCCGCACCGAGAAGTACCTGATGAACGAGCGCGAGTTCGAGGAGTTCTTCCTCTCCTCGTGGGTGGAGACGGCGCGCGTCAAGGTGCCGGGCGCCAAGGCGCCCGTGAGCGGCGACGCGCTGCTCGAGGTGCTGCGCGCGGCCTCGGAGTACCGCAACTACTTCGGCAAGTTCGTGCGCCGCGGCGTGCCGGCGCCGATCCTCTCCGAGCTGCTGCGCACCAAGTTCAAGGGCACCAAGCGCGGCGTGGGGCACGCGGAGATCGGTGAGGCCATCGTGACGGCGGCGGCGACCGTGAACGGCTACAACGTGCAGGTCAACGCCGGCGAGAACACGGAGGGCGGCCACATCGTGAGCATCGCGGGGCCGCCCGTGGTGTCGTTCAGCACCGACCTTTTCAAGTCGCCCGACTACGCCACCCTCCTCGATCTGTGGGAGAAGGTGGCAGCGGTGGCGAAGGGGCCCACCGTCATCCTGGGCGAGGAGGGCAAGGAAACGCCGGTGAAGAGCCTGGACGAGTTCCTGAACGTCGCCCTCGAGCGCTCCCGCGAGGGGGCGTCCTTCCAGCGCTACAAGGGGCTCGGCGAGATGAATCCCGAGCAGCTGTGGGAGACCACGATGAACCCGGAGACGCGCATCCTCCTCAAGGTGACGCAGGAGGACGCGGTGGGGGCGGACGAGATGTTCACCGTCCTCATGGGGGACGCGGTGGAGCCGCGCCGGCTCTTCATCGAAAAGCACGCCCTCGACGTCTCCAACCTGGACATCTAGGCGATGCCGAACGACCACCAGATCAACGCGCCCATCGAAGAGGAGATGCGCAAGTCGTATCTCGCCTACGCGATGTCCGTCATCGTCGGGCGCGCGCTGCCGGACATCCGCGACGGCCTCAAGCCCGTCCATCGCCGCGTGCTCTACACCATGTCGCTCCTCGGTCTCGCGTGGAACCGCGGCTACAAGAAATCGGCGCGCGTGGTGGGCGACTGCATGGGCAAGTTTCATCCCCACGGCGACTCCGCCATCTACGACACCCTCGTGCGCATGGTGCAGGACTTCTCGCTGCGCTACCCGCTCGTGGACGGGCAGGGCAACTTCGGCTCCATCGACGGCGATCCCGCCGCCGCCATGCGGTACACGGAAGCGCGCATGGCGCGGATCGCGCACGAGATGCTGGCGGACATCGACAAGGACACCGTCGACTTCGTCCCCAACTACGACGACAACGAGCAGGAGCCGGTGGTGCTGCCGGCGCGGATCCCCAACCTGCTCGTCAACGGCTCCGCGGGCATCGCGGTGGGCATGGCCACGAACATCCCGCCCCACAACCTCACCGAGATCGTGAACGCGCTCGTGATGCTCATCGATGAGCCCACCACCACCATCGAGAAGCTGATGACGGTGGTCACGGGGCCCGACTTTCCCACCGCCGGCTACATCTACGGCGGGGGCGGCATCCGCGAGGCCTACACGACGGGCCGCGGCACCATCACGCTGCGCGCCAAGGCGCACGCGGAGAAGGGGCGGGGCGGCCGCGAGGCCATCATCATCACCGAGCTGCCGTACCAGGTGAACAAGGCCTCGCTCATCGAGAAGATCTCCGAGCTGATGAAGGAAAAGAAGATCGAGGGCATCTCGGAGATCCGCGACGAGACCAACCGGGAGGGCATCCGCGTGGTGCTGGAGCTGGGGCGCGGCGACATCCCGCAGATCATCCTCAACCAGCTCTACAAGCATACGCAGATGCAGACGAGCTTCGGCATCATCATGCTCGCGCTCGTCGACCGCCGCCCGCAGGTCGTCAACCTCAAGCAGATGCTCGACGCCTTCGTCAAGTTCCGGCGCGAGGTGGTCACGCGCCGGACCCGCTACGACCTCACGCGCGCGGAGGAGCGGGCGCACATCCTCGCCGGCCTGCGCAAGGCGGTGGAACAGCTCGACCTCGTCATCCGCCTCATCCGCGCCGCCGACAGCCCCGACGCCGCGCGCGAGGCCCTCATGACGCGCCTCGATCTGTCGGAAATCCAGGCCAAGGCCATCCTCGACATGCGCCTGCAGCGCCTCACGCAGCTGGAGCGGCACAAGATCGTCGAAGAGCACGAGCAGGTGCTGGCCCTCATCGAGGAGCTCAAGGGCATCCTCGCCTCCGACGCCAGGCTCATGGCCATCATCAAGCAGGAGTTGCTCGCCATCCGCGACGAGTACGGCGACGCCCGGCGCACGGAGATCGTCGACCAGACCACCGACCTCACCATCGAGGACCTGATCGCCGACGAGGAGATGGTGGTCACCATCACCCGCTCGGGCTACATCAAGCGCACGCACGTGGAGGCGTACCGCAGCCAGCGCCGCGGCGGCAAGGGCGTGCAGGGGATGGAGACGAAGGAAGAGGACATCGTCGAAGACCTCTTCATCGCCTCCACCCACTCCTACCTGCTCTTCTTCACCAACAAGGGCAAGGTGCACTGGCTCAAGGTGCACGAGATCCCCGAGGGCGGGCGGCAGGCCAAGGGCAAGGCGATGGTGAACATCCTCTCCCTCGGCGAGGGCGAGACGGTGGCCACGTGCGTGCCCGTGCGCAACTTCGACGCCGGCGGCGGCTTCATCCTGTTCGCCACGCGGCAGGGCAAGGTGAAGAAGACGGAGCTGGAGGCGTACTCGCACCCGCGCGCGGGCGGCATCCAGGCCATCGGCCTCGAGGACGGTGACGAGGTGATCACGGCGCGCCGCACCGACGGCAACCGCGAGGTCATGATCGCCACCAAGCTCGGCATGATCATCCGCTTCAACGAGGAAGAGGCGCGGCCCATGGGCCGCGGCGCCGCCGGCGTGCGCGGCATCGAGGTGGAGGACGACGACGAGGTGATCGCCGCCGACGTGGTGCAGGAAGGCGTGACCATCCTCACCATCACCGAGCGCGGCCACGGCAAGCGCACCCCGCTCGACGAGTACCGGCTGCAGGGGCGCGCGGGCAAGGGGATCATCGACATCAAGACGGGCGGCCGCAACGGCAACGTGGTGGGCATGCTGCAGGTGCGCGAGGGGGAGGACATCCTCGTCATCACCACCAAGGGCAAGATGATCCGCTTCCACGCCGCCGAGGTGTCGTCCCAGGGCCGCAACACGTGGGGCGTGCGCATCATGGATCTCGACCCCGACGACAAGGTGGGCTCGATCGCCCGCGTCGACGCCGAGACGCCCGCGCCCACCGAAGCGCCCTAAGCCCGGCCGTGCTCGACCTGCGCTTCATCCGCGCGGACCCGGCGGCGGTGGAGCGCGCGCTCGCCGATAAGGGCGGCGGCGAGCTCGTCAAGGACATCGTCGCGCGCGACGCCGAGCGACGCCGCCTCCTCAAGGAAGCCGAAGACCTCAAGGCCGACCGCAACCGCGCCTCGGAAGCGATCGGGCAGGCCAAGCGGCGCGGCGAGGATGCCTCCGCCGAGCAGGCGCGGATGCGCGAGGTGTCCGAGCGCATCAAGGCCCTCGATGCCGAGCTCAAGACGGCGGAAGCCGCCATCGACGAGCTGCTCGCCCAGGTTCCCAACGTGCCGCACCCGTCCGTGCCGCCGGGCAAGAGCGACGCGGACAACGTGGAGGTCCGCCGCTGGGGCATGCCGCGCGAGTTCGGCTTCACGCCCCAGCCCCACGAAGAGATCGGCGCCGCTCTCGGGCTCCTCGACTTCGAGCGCGCGGTGAAGATCGCCAAGGCGCGCTTCACCGTGATGTGGGCGGGCGGGGCGCGGCTGTCACGCGGCCTCGGCCAGTTCATGCTCGACCTCCACACACGCGAGCACGGCTACACCGAGCTCTGGCTGCCGCACCTCGTGAGTGGCGCCACCATGCTGAAGACGGGACAGCTGCCGAAGTTCGAAGAGCAGCTCTTCAAGACGGTGGAGTCCGACGACAACCGCACGCTCTACCTGATTCCGACGGCGGAGGTGCCACTCACCGCCCTGCACGGCGGGGAGATCCTCGCCGCGCACACGCTGCCGCGCCGCTATACGGCCTTCACCCCCTGCTACCGGCGCGAGGCGGGCACGTACGGCAAGGACATGAAGGGGCTCTACCGTCAGCACCAGTTCGACAAGGTGGAGCTCGTCAAGCTCACCACCGCCGAGCAGTCGTACGCGGAGCTGGAGTCGATGGTCGCCAACGCCGAGGAGGTGCTGCGTCGTCTCGAGCTGCCCTACCGGGTGGTGGAGCGCTGCGCGGGCGACCTCGGGTTCAGCGGCGCCAAGGGCTATGACATCGAGGTGTGGCGTCCCGCTCTCGGCAAGTACACCGAGATCTCCTCGTGCTCGAACTACGCCGACTTCGGCGGCCGCCGCGCGGACATCAAGTACCGCGGCGACCGCGGCAAGGCCGAGTTCTGCCACACCCTCAACGGCTCGGGTCTCGCCGTGGGCCGCACATTGATCGCCGTGCTGGAGAACTACCAGAACGCCGACGGCACCGTGACCATCCCCGCCGCGCTCCGTCCGTACATGGACGGCCTCGACCGCCTTACCCCTCGCGCCAACCAGTAGCGGAGGCCCTCCTTCGCGCGAGCCGATCGCGGTCGACAGGACGGGCGAGGCGCCCGTGGACGTTTTCCTCTACGTCGTGCAGAGCGGCGACAAGCTGCGCGTCCCCCCCGGCGATCCCGCGCTGGGTGCGCGGCTGGCCGTGGCGCTCGGCCGCCACCCGCGCATCCACATCAAGGATCCCGCCACGCTCGCCGAACTGCGGCGGGAGATCGCGGCGAAGATGGCGTTGATCGCGGCCAAGCCGGGCGCCCAGATGTCGCTGCGCGACTGGCTCGGCCTCGACGTCCTCGTCTCCGGACGCTACGACGTCCGGTAGCCGGCACCGCCACCTCGGCTACAAGAAGGTGGTGTCGGGCTCGAGCCCGAGCAGGAAGCGGCCCACCGTCTCGAAATGCGCCTGCCGGCCCTGGATCTGCTGGGTGACCGCGTGCATGTCGCGGAAGCGCCGCTCGAAGTCTCCACTCGTGAAGATCGCGGTGGAACCCGCCGCGTGGTACGCGGCGTCGACCACGTCCTTGGCCTGATGGATGGCGTGCGTGGCCGCCAGGCGAATGAGGACGCGCTGCTCCAGGGTGAGGTGCGCCACGCGCCCGCCCTCCTGCCAGAGCTCCGCCAGCGTGCCGAGGAGAAACGATCGCGCCGAGCGCAGGCTGGCTTCCGCTCGCGCCACCTGGGACTGGATCACGGCGTTTTCCCGCAGCGCGCCCTTGTGACCCCGCGGCGTCTTGTCCTGCGCGAGCTCGACGAACGTGTCCAGCATGCGGCGCGCGATGCCCAGCGCGACGGCTGCGAAGCCGGAGGCGTAGAAGTTGCCGGTCGAAAAGCAGTAGAGCGGGCGCTGGAGCTGCCGCTCGGCGGGGTCGTCGCGGGAGACCGAGTGCTCCTGGGGCACGAAGAGGTCGGAGACGGAGTAGGTGTCACTGCCCGTGCCACGAAGGCCGATCACGTCCCAGGCATCCACGAGCGGCGCTTCTGCGGCCGGAAACAGCATCGTGCGCACCAGCGGCTGGCCGTCGGCGCGGCGGCAAAGCGTCCCGTCCGGCTCCGTCACCGGGCAGTGTGCGCCGAGCCACGTGGCATGGTGGCCGCCGCTCGCGAACCCCCAAGAGCCAGTCACCCGGTAGCCACCGTCGACGGCAACGGCGCGCGGGCCCGACATGGAGAACGATCCCCACGCGAGGACGCCGTGGTCGCCGAAGATGTTCCGCGCGACCTCCGGCGACAGGTAGCCGGCGACCACCGAGCACCCCGACGTCTGGCAGAGCACCCACGCCGCGCTGGCGTCGGCCTTGGCAATCTCCTCGATCACCTGCACGAAAGTCACGGGATCAAGCTCCGCGCCCCCGAGCGAGCGCGGAAGAAGCAGCGCGAAGAACCCGGCGTCGGTGAGGGCCGCCACCATCTCGGCGGGCAGCCGCCGCTGTCGTTCGATCTCCGCCGCCCACGCCTCGATGCGTGGCGCCAGCGCGCGCGCGCGCTCGACGTACTCGAGCACGCCTAGCGCATCGCGGGCATGAAGGCGTCGCGCCCGCGCTGGTACGTGGACTGGCGCTGCGCCGAGTTGCGGTTGACGAGGGGCCGCGCGTAGAGCGGGTTCGTCAGGCTCCGCACCTCGTGCTCGATCTCGAAGAGGGGGCGGCCGGTGTCGAGGTCCGTGATGACCTTGAACCGGTACTCGTAGTCGCGTTCGTCGCGCGTGAGCAGGCCGTGCTCGCGCAGCTGCCGGTACGGCCCCGAGAAGTCGGCGATGTAGATGGCGACGTGATGACCGTCGTACACGGCGAGCGGCTCCGCGGTCTCGCGGAACACCAGCGCCTGCACGCCGCCGATTCGCACGCGCGCCGCGGGAGCGCCCGCGACCTCGACCACCGAGGCGGGCGCGCCCATCACGGTCTCGTAGAACTTCGCGATGCCGGCGGCGGCGCCGGGCGCCACCGGGAACTCGACGCCCGGCATCCCGAGCGTCATGTCGGCCCACGCGCCGGGCGCGTAGCAGCGCAGGCGGTTGCCCCACGGGCAGGTGACCGCGACGTGATGACGCTCGACCGTGTAGGCGAAGCGCGTGCCGGCAAGCTTGTCGCGTACGCCGGCGAGGCTCGCCACGAGGGCGTCGATGTCGGGCACGACGAGATCCACGACCCCCCGCAGCACCTGCGGCTGGTTGGTGGGCAGGTGGAACTGCTGCCGGCCGATGTTCACCCACATGTTGTCGGTGCCCACCATCAGGTAGGGATCACGCGTGAAGCCCATGCCGGTGATCCAGAAGTTCGTGGCCATCACCTGGTCCGGGATGGTGACGTTGACGTGCTCGAGAGCCACGATGTTGCCGACGTCCTGGGTGGTGCGGTCGTACTTGTCCTCGGCCATCACGCCTGTCCTCCTCTGAGGCGAGCTCGCGGCTTGCCGTCCCGCGATCACCTCGACGCCGGAAGTGTATCCCCAGTTCGGGCAGAACGGCATGGGGTGTCAGAAACGACTGCCGGATCATCCGCCCTCGCCCCTATCTGACCCCACGAACACGGGCATTTACGTGTGGCACTCCCCCTGCATCCCCTTGCCGGCAAGGAGGACGTAATGAAGACGCTCGGAACAGTGGTGCTCATGGCGGCCTTGTCGATGGGCCTGCTCGCCTCGCCGGCGAGCGCGGATGTCACTATTAACATCGGTGCGCCTCCGCCTCCGATCATCATCGCCGCCCCACCCAAGGTCGTGGTGGTGCCCGGCACGCCCGTGTATTACGCGCCGGGGGCGAACCACAATCTCTTCGTGTATGGCGGGAGCTACTACGCGCTGCACAACGGCCACTGGTTCCACGCCAAGAGGCCGGGCGCGGCGTGGGTCTTCGTCCCCATCGAGAAGGTTCCGAGGCCCGTCATCGGCGTGCCCGTGGGCTACTACAAGATTCCGCCCGGGCACGTCAAGAAGATGGGCGACGACGACGGCCCCGGACACGGCAAGGGGTGGAAGAAGGGCAAGGGGCACTAGCGCCAGCGCGCGTCGTCGACGATCAGGATGTGCGCAGGAGCCCCCGTAACGGTCATCGTCGTCTCGGGGTATCATCCGAAGATGTCGCCCCACGACGCTGACCGCACGGAGGGCTAGCCCTAATTGGTAAGGCAGTGGACTTGAAAT
>CAYQQT010000021.1:0-16509 GCA_964419375.1 uncultured bacterium | reverse complement strand
GCAGCACCCCGGCAAAGCCGTGGCGCTCCTCGATATTCCGACAGGCTCCACTAGTTACATCAGCTCCCAGCGCGAGGGAGCGTCCCGCTCCACCGTCTCGCGCGCCCGTCCTTCTCGCGCCAGCTTCTTGAGGTGGGATTCCACCGACATGGCGGCGGGCACGTGCAGCGCGGGGGCGATATCCGCGTAGATGCGCTTGACGAGGGCGGGGATCGTCCGCACGCCGTCGCCGAGCGCCTGGACGATCTGCCCTTCGCGCATCATGCGGTGATCGATGTACTCGCGGATCCTGGCGGGGCCGTCCTCGATCACGGGGCCGTGGGCGGGATAGATCCGCCGCACGTCGAGCGCCAGGAGCCGCCGCAGTGAGTCCAGGTAGTCGAGCAGATCACCGTCGTCCGACGGGATGACCGTGGTCGACCCGCCCAGGATGACGTCCCCGGTGAAGAGCGCCTTCTCCTCTTCGAGGTAGTAGCAGAGGTGATCCGAGGCGTGCCCGGGGGTGTAGACGGCCGTCAGCGTGACGCCCTCGCCCTCCACCCGCTCGCCGTCGCGCAGGTCGTCGATCGGATCCGGCAGGCCGGTGTCCTTGTGGATCATCTTCGCGACCTTCAATCCGCTGAAGCGCGCGCGCAGCTGGGGCACGCCGCCCAGGTGGTCGCGGTGACGGTGCGTGAGAATCACGCGCGAGGGCTGCGTCCACCCGCGCTCCGACAGATAGCGCTCCAGCAGCGGCACGTAATCCGGCACGCCGGCGCCGGTGTCGATGAGGATGGGATCGCGGCGGCCCACGAGGTACGTATTGGTGCCCGGCCCCGTCATCATCCCCGGGTTGAGGCCGAGCACGCGTCCCACCCGATCGCTGGGGGTGGCGGTGGTCGGAAAAGGGGGCGGCGTGCTCACGTGGACGCGCCCTCGTCGTCGGCCAGCTTCTTGATGATCTCCGAGCCCATGTTGATGGCGGGCAGGCCGCGGAAGAGGAAGGCGAGGTTCGCCACCGCCCACAGCTCTTCCCACGTCGCGCCCGCCCGTCGCGCGGCGATCGCGTGCAGGCGCGCGGCGTCGCCCATGAGCGCGAGCAAGATGCCGAAGAGCATCAGCTGCGAGGTCTTCACGTCGAAGCAGGCGGGATACATGAAGTGCTCGCGCGTCTTCTCCTGCAGCTCCAAGCCTACCGGGTCCAGCCGGCTGCCCACGGCCACGCGCGCCTCGATGCGCGGCGGCACGAAGCCGATGAGCTCGGTGTAGAGCGTGCGCATCTGCGCGATCCGGGCGGGGTCCACGCGCGCGGGCGGCATCTTATCGGTCATGGAAACATCTCCAAGCGGATCACGGGAGTTGCGGGGTCACGAGATTCCAAGGAAGCGCCGCTTGACCTCTTCGTTGGCATCGAGCTCGTTCGGAGTGCCATGGTACACGATCTGTCCCTTGCTCATGACGTACACGCGGTCGGCCACGCGCAACGCGAGGGGAACGTTCTGCTCGACGAGGAGGATGGAGAGCCCTTCCTCCTTGAGGCGCACGAAGGTGCGCCCGATCTCGCGCACGATGAGGGGGGCGAGCCCCTCCGACGGCTCGTCGAGGAGCAGCAGGCGCGCGTTCGTCATGAGCGCGCGGCCGATGGCGAGCATCTCCTGCTCGCCTCCCGACAGCGTGCCGCCCCCCTGCGCCGCCCGTTCCTTCAGCCGCGGAAACATGTCGTACACGCGGCCGTCCGTCCACGCGCCCGCGCGGGCGCCGAGGAGGAGATTCTCGGTGACGCTGAGCGGGGCGAAGATGCGGCGGCCCTGCGGCACGAGGCCGAGGCCGGCGCGCGCAATCCGGTAGGGCGGCCAGCGGTGGATGGGGCGTCCGTGCAGGCGCACCTCGCCCGCGCGCGGGGGCGTGAAGCCGACGATGGTGCGGATGAGCGTCGTCTTGCCCACGCCGTTGCGGCCGAGGATCGCCACCGCTTCCCCCGCGCCCACGCGCAGCGACACCCCGTGCAGGATGTGGCTCTCGCCGTAGTACGTGTGCACGGAGTCGACGTCGAGCATCACTCCTCCCCCGTGCCCAGGTACACCTCGTACACGCGCGGATCCGCGCGCACGGCGTCGGGGGCGCCGTCGGCGAGCACCTCGCCGTAGTGCAGCACCGTGATGCGATCCGCGAGCGAGAAGACGACGTCCATGTCGTGCTCGATGATGAGCAGGGTGATCTCGCGTGGCAGCGCCGCCAGCAGCCGCGTCATGCGCTGCGTCTCCTCCGGCGACATCCCCGCCGTGGGCTCGTCAAGCAGGAGCAGCTTGGGCGAGGTCGCCAGCGCCACGCCGATCTCGAGCTGTCGCTGCTCGCCGTACGACAGCCGGCCCGCCTCGTCAGCAAGGCGAGCGGAGAGCCCGACCGCCTCCGCCACCTCCTGCGCGCTCCGCAGCGCCGCCGAGAGCCGGTTCACGGAGCCGAACGCGTTCCAGCTGCCGCGCTCGCCCACCGCCGCCGCCAGCCGTAAGTTCTCCAGCACCGGCAGGCGCGGGAAGAGATTGGTGCGCTGGAACGAGCGTGAGATCCCGCGCCGCGCGACGCGATGGGGTGACAGGCCGGTGAGCGGCCGCCCGTCGAACACGATGCGGCCCGCGCTCGGCGCCAGGTGGCCCGTGATGAGGTTGAAGATCGTCGTCTTGCCGGCGCCGTTGGGGCCGATGAGGGCGCGGCGCTCGTGGGCGGCCACCTCGAGCGACACGCCGTTGACGGCGCCGAGGGCGCCGAAGTACCGGGCGAGCTTTTCGATCGACAGCAGGCTCACGCGCGCAGCCCGATGCGCCCGCGCAGCGCGCCCACGATGCCACCGGGCGCGAAGAGCACGAACACGATGAACGTGAGGCCGAGGATGAGCATCCAGCGCTCCGTGTAGGAGCTGACGAGGCTCTGCAGCAGGATGAAGGTGGCGGCGCCGAGCACGGCGCCGCCGAGGGTGCCGGTGCCGCCGAGGATCACCATGAGCAGCGCCTGCCCCGACGCCGTCCAGAAGAAGGCGTCGGGCGAGATATACCCGTTGAGCTGCGTGTACACGCCGCCCGCCGCGCCCGCCACCGTGCCGGCGATCACGAAGGCGAGCAGCTTGTAGCGGTGGACCGGGTAGCCCACCGCCTCCATGCGTCCTTCGTTTTCGTGGATGCCGCGCAGCACGTGGCCGAAGGGCGAGCGCACCACGCGCCACAGCGCGACGGCCGCCAGCGCGAAAAAGGCGATCAGGTAGAGGTGAAACGTCCACGGCTCGTTCAGGTCGAGGCCGGCCACGGTGCCGCGGGGGACGCCCGAGATGCCGTCATTGGAGCCGAGCCACTCCACCTGGAAGGCGACCGCAAAGAACATCTGCGAGAAGGCCAGCGTGAGCATGATGAAGTACACGCCGCTCACGCGGATGGAGAAGAAGCCGATGACGAGGGCGGCCACCGCCGCCGCCAGCGCGGGCAGCGCCACCGCCGTCAGCACCCCGGGATACTTGGCGAGGGCGAGCGCCGCCACGTAGCCGCCGAGGCCGAAGAAGGCGGAGTGGCCGAACGACACCATGCCCGCGTAGCCCATGAGGAGGTCGAGGCTCATGGCGAAGATGCCCCAGATGAGGATCTCCTGCAGGAGCTTCACCGGATAGTTGCCGAAGAAGCGGGGGAACACGGCCAAGAGCGCCACCAGCACCGCGAAGCCGAGGAGGCGGAGCTTCACTTGAGCGGCCGCCCGAAGAGGCCCTGCGGGCGCAGCAGGACCACGAGCGCCATCACGACGTAGATGATGAGCATGGACGTCTCCGGCAGCCACGCTTTCCCGAACGTCTCCGCCTGCCCGATGATGAGGCTGCCCGCGAGCGAGCCCTTGAGGCTTCCGAGGCCACCCACCACCACCACGATGAGCGTGCGCACGAGGATCTCGCCGCCCATCGCCGGGTAGGCGGACTGGATGGGCCCCGCGATGACGCCCGACAGCGCCGCCAGCGCCACCCCGAAGGCGAAGACGCCGGTGAAGACGCGGTCGATGTTGATCCCGAGGCCCGAGGCCATCTCGGCGTCGAAGACGCCCGCGCGCACGATGGAGCCCAGGCGCGTGCGCTCGATCAGCAGCCAGAGGAGGACGGCCATCACGAGACCAAAGACGATGACGAACAGCCGGTACGACGGGAGGGTGGCGCCGAACACCTGCACGGAGCCGGAGAAGGCGTCGGGCGCGGGAATGGAGCGGATGCGACCGCCCCACACCCACTTCACGACGTCCTCGAACACGTAGATGAGGCCGAAGGTGAGCAGCACCTGGTCCAGCGGCGGCCGCCGGTAGAGCGGCCTCAGCACGCCGCGCTCGAGGAGGGCGCCGATGGCCCCCACGAGGAGGGGCGCCACCAGGAGCGCGAGCCAGAAGCTGCCCGTGGAGGCGATGAGGGCGAGGCCGGCGTAGGCGCCGAGCATGTAGAAGGCGCCGTGCGCCAGGTTCACGATGTCGAGCATGCCGAAGATGAGCGTGAGCCCGACGGAGAGGAGGAAGAGCAGCACGCCGTACGCCAGGCCGTTGAGCGCCTGGCCGAAGAAGTCGGGAAGGAACACGCGCGGGGACGTCGGGGGCCGGGCGTGCGCCCGGCCCCCGGGCGGGCTCCGCTACGCGGGCAAGGTGCAGCCGGTGCCGGGATCCGTCACGTTCGCGATCTTGTCGATCACAACGTTGTTCAGACCGCCCGAGACCTCTTTGACCTCGCGCACGTAGATGAAGGGCTGGATCACGTTGTGCGTCTTCGGATCGAAGCGGAAGCGGCCGCGCGGGCTGTCGAACTCCGTCTTCTCGATGACCGCCACCAGCTTTTCCTTGTCCTGCGTGTTGCCGTTCACGGCCTTCAGCGCGCGCACGATCGTCTCCGCGGTGTCGTAGCCCTGGCACGCGAAGCCGTCGGGCATCTTGTTGCCGAATTTCTCCCGGAACTCCTTCACGAAGCGCTGGTTCGTCGGGTTGTCGAGCAGCGGCGTGTAGAAGTGGCCGGTGATGATGCCGAGGGCGGAGGCGCCCTGCGCGGGGAGCACGTCGGGCTCGGTGAGGAAGCCCGCGCCGCACAGCTTGACGGACTGCTTGAGACCGAACTGATCGAACTGTTTCACGAAGTTCACCGCGTCGCTGCCCGAGAAAAAGGCGTAGCACGCCTTGGCGCCGGAGTTCCGGATCTTCGTCAGATAGGGCGCGTAGTCCGTCTCGCCGAGCTTGGGATAGTCCTCGCCCAGGAGCTTGCCGCCCGCGGGCACGAACGTCTCCTTGAAGGCGTTGAGCTGGTCCTTGCCGGCGGCGTAGTTCGGCGCCGTGATGAAGACCTCTTTCGACACGTTCTTGGCGATCCAGCCGCCCATGGGCTGGTTGGGCTGCCAGTTCGAGAACGACGCGCGGAAGATCCACTTCGAGCAGCGCTCGCGGCTGATGGCGTCGGCGCCCGCGTTGGAGACGATGAGGATCGTCTTGGAGCTGTGCACCTTGTCGCGCATGCCCATGAGGATGCCGCTGTGCACGGGGCCGGTGAGGATGTCGACCTTGTCGGAGTCGATGAGCTTGGTGGTCTTGCGGATGCCCACCGGCGGCTGCATCTCGTCGTCTTCCTTGATCATCTCGATCTTGCGCCCGGCCACCGTCCAGTTCTCGCGGGCGAAGACGAGCTCCATCCCCTGCGTGATGGACTCGCCGAGCACGGCGTACACGCCGGTGTACGGAAGGACGAGGCCGATCTTGATGGGCGCGCCCTGCGCGTGGCTCTTGAGCACCCACGGGCCGGCAGCGACACCGGCGGCGGCGGCAGCGCCCGTGAGAAAAGTTCGGCGGTTCAGCGACATGGCAGTCCTCCTGGTTCGGTTCGGTCCGAAAGCGGACCCAAGACTACACCGGCTTTCGTGTCAGTAACACGCATTTTAGCGGCGCTAATGTGTCCCACCCGTCGCGAGCGAGATGACGTAGTTGCCACTGCCCGACGACGGTCCGTACGCGTGCACGGTGGCGTCGAAGCGGTCCCCCGTCTCCATGAGCGCGCCCAGCATCATCGCGAGGTGGCGCCCGCCCATCTCGGGCTCCGCGGCCGCCTTGTACTCCGGCAGCCACGCCCAGAGCCTGGCGTAGTCGCCCGCCTCGAGCATCTTCGCGAAGCGGTGGTCCAGCTCCTGCTCGGCGGCGCCGGGCCACTTCTCCGGCCCCCGCACCAGCTTGTGCGACACGCTGCCGCTCGCCACGAAGGCGGCGCGCCGGCCCCGCGCCTTGACCGCCTGCGCGATGTGGCGGCCCCACGCGAAGCTCTCATCGAGATCGGCGGAGAGGCAGACGGACACGGGCACCACGGGGACGCGCTGCGTCCTGTCGAGATAACACACGAGCGGCATCACGGTTCCGTAATCGAGCGGGTAGTGCACGTCGTTGGCGAGCGTGCACATGAGGCCCGCCGCCTTGCCACGGTCGACGAGATCGGAGGCGAGCTCGTAGTCGCCGGGCAGGTCGTACTCCACGCCGCGGATGAGCTCGGGCGCCTCCTGCGCGGTGAGCACCCCGCGGTGGCGCGGCGTGCCGTCCACGACGGTGGGAAAGGTGGTGATGAGATGACAGGAGTTGATCACGATCACGTCCGGCCTCACCGCCGCCAGGTGCCGGCCCTGCTCGACGAGCCCGTCGCGGACCATCGTGAAGTCGGGGTGCGCCACCTTGCCCGCGAACGCCGCCTCCGGCGTGCAGTAGCGCGGCGTGTGCACGGAAAGGTAGACCGCCGCGAGGCTCACGATTTCGCTTCCGGCTTCACGCGTCGTTCCCCTTGAGCTTGCGGGCGACCTCGTCCGGGATCGCCTTCGCGTGCAGCGGCCCGCCCGGCACCTGGGGGCGGCCCACCCACGCGCGGACCTCGAAGCCGGTGGCGCACACGCGGTCGCCCACGGACACCGTGTGCTCCATCCGGAACGTCTTGTCCTTCACCCACGCCACGCGCGAGCGAATGGTGAGCACGTCGCCGTAACGCGCGGGCGACGAAAAGCGCGAGCCCGACTCCACGATGGGCACGCCCACGATGTCGTACTTCGGGAACGTCTCCGGCCACGGCAGCCCGAGCGACGCGAAGAGCGACTCGCAGCCGAGGTCGTACCACTCGAAGAAGCGCGGATAGAACACGATGCCGGCGGGGTCGGCGTCGCTCCACCGTACGCGGACTACTGTTGTATAGGAGGTTGGCCGCCCGGCTTGCGCCGAGGGTGGCCTGTTCGAGGCGGGTCGTGGCTCCGTGACGCCCGTTCTCCGGTTCGGGCCGTGCTTCACGGGGTCTGCACCCGGTCCTTGAGCAGAAATCGCCGCAGCTTGCCGGTGGGCGTACGCGGCAGCTCGTCCACGATCACGATGCGGCGCGGGCGCTGGTAGGCGGGCAGCTTCTCGGCCACGAGCGCGGTGAGATCGTCCACGATCCCGAGGCACACGCTCCTCCCCGCCGTCGTCGCGGTCGTCACGAAGGCGAACGGCTTCACGAGCCCACCCGCGTCCTCGGCGCCCACCACGCCGGCATCGGCAACGGCGGGATGCGAGAGCAGGACGGCCTCGATGTCCGCGGGCGCCACCCACATGCCCGCCACCTTGAAGATGTCGTCCTCGCGCCCGGCGTGATGGTAAAAGCCATCGGCATCGCGCGTGAGGACGTCGCCCGTCCGGAACCAGCCGCCCGCGAAGGCGCGACGAGAGGCGTCGAGCCGGTTCCAGTAGCCCACGCTCGCGGACGGCGTGCGCACGTGCAGCACGCCGGGCACACCGTCCTCCACCTCCTGGCCCGCGCTGTCGAGCAGCCTCGCTTCCGTGCCCGGCACCGGCGTGCCCGCCGATCCCGCCCGGCTGCGCCCGGGCCGGTTGGAGAGGACCATGAAGATGGTCTCCGTCGCCCCCAGACCGTCGAGGATCTCCGCTCCGAAGCGCTCCTTCCAGCGGGTGTAGATCTCGGCGGGCAGGCGCTCGCCCGCCGACACGAACGCGCGTACGGACCGGAAGGTGTCGGGCGCGAGATCGGCGTCCAGCAGGCGCGCGTAGAAGGTGGGCACCGAGAAGAAGAGCGTGGGCTTGAAGTCGTCCACGGTCTCGGCCACCACGCCCGGGTCCGCCCACTCGGGACGCAGGCACGTGCGGGCACCGACGAAGAGCGGGATGAGCAGCGCGTTGCCAAGGGCATACGCGAAGAAGAGCTTCGAGGTGGCGAAGGCGCGGTCCTTTTCCGTGGCGCCGAGCACGTCGATGCCGTAGTGACGGCACGCCATGAGGTCGCGGTGCGTGTGAATGGCCGCCTTCGGCCCGCCCGTCGTCCCGGAGGTGTAGAGCCAGAACGCCATGTCGTCACCGGCGACGGCCTCCGGCACGAGCTCCGCAGGCGCGGCGGCGAGCATCTCGTCGAGGCTGCGATACCCGGCGCGACCGGTGACCACCACCGCCTTCAGGCGCGGGACGTCCTTGAGCGACGGACGCACCTCGGCGAAGAGGTCGGCGTCGGCGACGAGGACCTTGGCGCTGCTGTCGCGGATCATCGCAACCCACGCAGCAGGGCGCAGCCGCGTGTTCAGCGGCACCGCGTGGCCGCCCACGTGACGCCGTCGGCAAGCAGCATGGCCACCCGCTGCTCGGGCTCGACGCCGAGGGAGCGCCGCGTTGCCCGTGCGATTCACGCGGGCGAGGAGCTTGCCGTAGGTGGTGGAGACGGAGGGGGACACGATGGCCGGACGGTCAGCCGCACCGAGCGCGATGTGCTCGTCGAGGAAGGCCGTCACTGAGTTGAGCACGGCGTCAGTCTACCGGGGCCAGCGGTTGGCCCTCCAGAAGAACGCTAGACCCCACGTGGTCCGAAATGATGCAGAGTTAGACAGCATCGCGTTGGTCCCTTTGGGCCCCTGTGGCAGCGGAAAAGTGGATAGCGAAGTGTATAGCATGGCGACCCGCCATGACGCGGGAGCACCTCGCGAGAAGCTGTCGCCATAACGCCGCTGAGATGCAATCGCCCTATTCGAACATCGCCAGATCCTCAGCGGTCATCTGGTCCATCCAGCCTTGGAGTGCCCGCGGGTTCAGGTCGCCCACGGGGTGGGGCGATGACGCCGGTCCTCCGGCCGAGGCCCGGTCTGGCCCCATATATGGTGTGACCTACCGGTAGACACCCCAAGGAATAGTTGCCATTCGGCTGGCACTCTTGCTACCGTCGAGGCGAGGAGGGTGCTGTCGAGCCGACCTAAGGAGGACACCGAGCTAAGAAGGAGCGTCAATGCGGACAATAGCTGTGGTGAACCAAAAGGGCGGGTGCGGAAAGAGCATCACATCCATCAACCTTGCGGCCTTTCTCGCGCGCGAGCAGCGCAGGGTGTTGCTCGTGGACATGGACCCGCAGGGCCATGCCACCTTGGGACTCCTGACCGATGCTGTTCAGCCTTCGAGGACCATGTACGAAGTGTTCTTGCGGGACGCAGGCAGACAACCCATCGCTCTTGGTGACGTCATCCGCACAGTTCGCGAGAACCTTGATGTGGCTCCTGCCGATATTCTGTTGAGTGCGATCCCGGAAACACTCGCAGGGCTTGTCGGCCGGGAGGACATCCTGTCTGACGCCATCGCCAGCGTCGAGGGCCACTACGATTACGTCGTTGTTGATTGCCCGCCGAACGTCGGCCTCCTCACGTTCAACGCGCTGAAGGCCTGCTCGGAAGCGATCGTTCCGATGGATCCCAGTTTCTTTTCGTTGCACGGCCTCGGAAAGCTGCTGGAGACGATTGATGTGCTGGCAAAGGAGACCGATCACCACATCGCCGCTCGCGTGCTCGTGACGCTCTATTCAGGGCGGTCGCCCTTTGCGAAGGCGGTTGTCGATGAGATTCGCCGTCACCTCGACGGCCGGCACTTCGATACCGTTATCAGGTATAGCGTCAAGCTTGCAGAGGCCGCAAGCCACGGCGTGCCGATCGCCCACTATTGCAGACACTGTGTGGGATTTGACGACTACCAGGCGCTCGCCGCCGAAGTCTTGCAACAGGAAGCCGCGATGCCCAAGCGTGAGCGTCTCACTATCAACGGGAACGCGACCGGAGCGAGCGCGGGCGACGATTGGGCAGGACGATTGGCACCCGCAGTGACGTCCGAGGGAGTCATGTTCACCATTGAAGCTCCCGACGCAGAGCGAGTTCAACTGGCGGGCGACTTCAATAACTGGACCTTGGACGGAAACGAGATGGAAGCCATGGGTGGAGTCTGGAAGAAGGTCGTAAAACTGCCGCCCGGACGTTACCGATATCGCTACGTGGTCGATGGGCGGTGGCAGAACGATCCGCTGAATGCCGCTGTCGAACCGAGCCCCTACGGTGGAGACGACTCCGTTCTCGTCATGGACGAGAGGGTTGCTGGCTAAGCGTAGACAACCTGTGTGGCCGGCTCCTCTGCATCGCGGGGGCCACATGGGCTTTTGCCACGGCCGGCTAAGGGCGTCGGACTGAACAACATGGATCCGAACGAAACTGGTGGTTCGGCGGGCGCACAAGACAGGCCGCTTGGACGGGGATTGGAGGACGTCTCCCATCTGTTCTTGTCACGCAAGACAGGTGAGGCGTCGGCAAGCGATCGCGCGGCGGTTCGTTCGCCCGAGCGCTCCTCTCCTCCCCCCGGATCCCGGGGAGGCATCGCCCTGCTGCGCCCCGCGTCGGTCACCAGGGACCGGCTTGCCGTCGCCCTGATGGAGTTTGACGGTGCGCTCGAGGAGGGGCTCAGAGCGTTTGACGCAAACATTCCATGCCATCCGTGCGGCGAGATCGGCCTCCTCGCGGTCGATCGCGCGAGCCAACTCACGATCATCGACTTCGAAATGACCTTCGACGACGGCCTGCTGCTTCGCGGGATTGGTCATTTCGACTGGGTCGTGCGCAACATGCCGAACGTCCAGCGTATGTATCGGGAGCAGGCCGTCAACTTTTCTCTTCCGCCCAGGCTGTTTCTCCTCGCGCCCCAGTTTTCTCCCTTGCTCAGAAGCGTGGCGCGGCAGATCACCCGCCCGCAGATTCACTGGGTCAGGTATCACACGGTAAACGCATCTGGCGGGCCCGGGATACTGTTTGAGCCTGTTGTGGACGAGTGAGGACGTTGCAGCAGGATCCGGCGTAACCCTTCACGAACCCGGCGAGCGGCGGGCCGTGATCACGGCCAGGGTCCAAACCGCTTCCCGCCGGTTGCAGCCGTCGTCGTCGGACGCCGAACGCCCATACACGTCAGAGCTCCTTTTGGCCGGACAAGACGGTGACAGTCGACGGTAAGCACCACAATCAGATTGTCGAAGGGATTCGGGCGACGTTACGGGCGCTCAAGGATCAGTTGGCGGTGAGTCGCCTTGATGCCCTTCGCGCCGTTGAACCAGACGTGGCGAAGTACCTCTATGAGTCAGGCCGCTGCGCAGTCGCTCACGCGTACTCCGAGCCCATCGTGGACCCGGACGATGTCTCGGACCTGCACCGACGGGCTCCTCGTGCGTTCGGGCCAGGGTGGTCCAGAGGGTCGGACGCGGGGTTCAACATGCCTCGCAAGCAGCGAAACAGCGTTATTCCGCGTGTAGATCCGTGGCTCATGCGCCTCAACCCTGCGCGCGGAGCTGGCGGCGGATGACCGCCTCGATGGCCTTCTGGCTGAATCGCACCGAGCGCCCATTCCGGACGCGAGCAGGGTGCTTCTCCGCCTTGTAAAGCGTGTCGGGGGAGCAGCCGAGTTTGTGGGCGGCTTCCTTGACGGTCAGGAGCCGATCGGCACCAACGCTGGACGCAGCGCCGAGTGCGAAGAGCAACGCCACCACGTCCGTTAGGAGGGCCGCTCGCTCCTCGGGCGGGAGCAGCGCCACGCGCGCAGGGTTACGCACGAGGTCGTCTAGGCCAGGCGGACGGGGGCTGTCGTGAGTCTCCACGCCCCCCTATATCCACGGTGTGTGAAGGAGCGCGGTGTGCGAGCCGACGAAAACTAGATAGTCGCTAGATAGTGGTGACGGGTCCGACCTGTGTTGTCGCTACTTTAGGTCTCTAAATCGATTCTGCTTCCAGTCGAAGTCCTTCCAGAACTCGATGCGGTCGATGATGCCGCAGAACTTCTCGCGGCCGTCCGCCTGCGCGGCCCAGAGCTCGTCGACCGAGGAGAACTGCGCGATGTAACCGAGGCCGAACTCCGCCGGCTCCGCCATCGCCATCTCGCCCGACAGGTACTTGCGATAGCCCTCGCCGGGGTGGATCCAGAACCCTTCGGACGTCTCCTCGGTGAAGAGCTTCGGCTCCTGGTCGGCGGGAATGCGGCACAGGAAGAAGCGCGCGGTGAAGCGAATGGGGCTCGAGCGCGGCGTCACGAAGTGCGAGAGGTAGCGCATGGGCCGCAGATCGCAATGCCAGC
Organism: uncultured bacterium; assembly: GCA_964419375.1. Classification (GTDB taxonomy): domain Bacteria; phylum Methylomirabilota; class Methylomirabilia; order Rokubacteriales; family CSP1-6; genus JBBDXO01. The sequence continues at coordinate 4,119 of CAYQQT010000021.1, read as the reverse complement.
CCGCGCGCGCCATCACCGTCGTGAACGAGGCCTCTCCCGCCATGAGCGCCCTGCGGCTCGACTCGATGAGGCCCGCCTGCGCGCGCGCGTCGACGGGCCGGCCTGCGTCGTCACACGCCAGCAACACGCCGCTCTCCTCCAGCAATTCGCGCACCGCCGTCACCCAGAACGCGAGCGGCGCCAGATCACCGTGGGCGGCAAACATCTCCGCCGCTTCCGCCGGCGCCACCCCACGGCACCGCACGAGCGCCTCCGCCGCCGAGTCCTCCGGATCCACCTTGCCGCCGGGAAACGCATAGAACCCGCCGAGGAACTTCATGCCCTTGTTCCGCCGGATCATGTACACGTCGATCGGCTCCGGGGCGCCCGGCTGCGCATCACGCACGAGCACGACGGAAGCCGCCGGCTTCGGCTCGACAGGCACGACGGGATCAGCAGTCATTCTGAGGACTATACCAGCGAGAATCGACGCCACGGGCGATTCGGAAACCCAAGGTGAAACGTCATGGACAAAAGATTCAAGCGATTCGAGGGTTGTCCGCCCACGCGTAGGCGGAGTCGCGTTGGGGGGTTCGGGGGGGCCGTCCAGCCCCCCCCCGAATCAAACAATCACCGCTGGGACTTGCGCACGACCGCTGATCGCGCGCACGGCAGACAGCCGAACGGCGAACCCAGCCAACCCCTACAGATTGATCAGCTGCGCGACTTTCTCCCGGTGGTAGGTGGCGTCGCCGAAGGTGAACTCGGACGACTTGGCGCGCTTGAAGTAGAGGTGGAGGTCGTGCTCCCAGGTGAAGCCGATGCCGCCGTGGATCTGGATGCCGGCGCCGGAGACCTTGCGGTAGGCATCGGAGGTGTACGCCTTGGCCATGGAGGCCGCGAGCGCGGCCTCGGGCACGTTCTCGTCCACCGCCCACGCCGCGTAGTACGTCAGCGACTTGGCGTTCTCCACGTCCACGAGCATGTCCGCCGCCTTGTGCTTGACGCCCTGGAACGAGCCGATGGGCTTGCCGAAGGCGATGCGGATCTTGGCGTAATCCGTCGTCATGTCGAGCACCCGCTGCGCGCCGCCGCACATCTCGGCGCAGAGGGCCACCGTGGCCCGCTCCAGCACGCGCGCCAGCGGCGCCCAGCCCCCGTGCCTGTCACCGAGGAGCGCGTCCGCGCCCACGCTCACGTCGTCGAGCCGCACCTCGCAGATCTTGCGCGTCTGATCCATCGTGGGCAGGAGCTTGATCTGGAGACCCCTGGCGTCCTTCGGCACGAGGAAGAGGCCGATGCCGTCCTCGGGCGACTTGCCCTCCCGCGTGCGCGCCACCACCACGAGGACGTCGGCGAGGTGCGCGTCGGGGACGAAGAGCTTGACGCCGTTCAGCACGAAGCCCTTGCCGGACTCCTTGGCGGTGGTGGTGACGCCGGCGGCGTCCCAGCGCGCATTCGGCTCCGTCCACGCCAGCGTGGCCTTGGCCTTGCCCGCCGCGATCTTGCTCAGCCATTCCTTCTTCTGGGCCGCCGAGCCCGCTTCCTTGATGGTGAGGCCACCGAGCAGCACCGTGGAGAAGAAGGGGCCGGGCATGACCGCGCGTCCCATCTCTTCCATGAGCACGGTGAGGTCGACGATGCCGAGCCCGCTGCCGCCGTACTCCTCGTCGTAGATGAGCCCGAGCCAGCCCTGCTCCGCGAGCTTGGTCCAGAACTCCTCGGTGACGCCGGCGTCCTCCGCCATACGCTTGCGCACGAACTCGGACGTGCACTCGTTCTCGAGGAACTTGCGGGCGGTGGCCCGCAGCAACTCCTGTTCTTCGTTGAACCCGAAATCCATACCCTTGCTCCTAGCCTTTCGGGAGCCCGAGAATGCGCTCGCCGATGATGTTCTTCTGAACCTCCGTGGTGCCGCCCTCGATCGAGTTGGCGCGCGAGCGCAGGAACGAGTACTGCCACATCCCGCCGTCGATGGCGGCGTCGGAGCCGCGCGCGAGCTGCGAGTAGGGCCCCTGGATCTCCATCGCCAGCTCCTGCAGCTTCTGGTGGGTCTCCACCCAGCCCATCTTGCCCGCGGACGCCTCGGGCCCCGGCAACTCGCCCTTGAGCAGCTTGGTGATGGCGCGCGCGCCCGTGTACTTGAGGCATTCCGTGTCGATCCAGAGCTGCGCGAGCTTCTGGCGCATGACGGGATCCTTGGTGATCACGCGCCCGTCCTTCTCCATCCGCTGCGCGAGATCGATGACGGCGCCCACGGAGATGCGCAGCCGCGCCTGCAGCCCGAAGCCGAGCGCGAGGCGCTCGTACATGAGCGTGGCGAGGCCCACCGCCCACCCGTTGTTGACCTCACCGAGCACCTGGGATTCGTGCACGCGCACGTTGTCGAAGAAGACCTCGTTGAACTCGGGATCGCCCGTGATCTGCACGAGGGGCTTCACGGTGACGCCGGGCAGCTTCATGTCGAGCAGGAAGTACGTGATCCCCTTGTGCTTGGGCGCGGCGGGATCGGTGCGCGCGAGCAGCATCATGTAGTCGGCCACGTGGGCGAGCGACGTCCACACCTTCTGGCCGTTGATCACCCAGTACTCGCCGTCCTTCACCGCCCGCGTCTGCAGGGAGGCGAGATCGGAGCCGGAGTTCGGCTCGGAGTAGCCCTGGCACCAGATCTCCTCGCAGGAGAGGATCTTCGCCGGGTACCGCTTCTTCTGCGCCTCGGTGCCGTAGGCCACGATGGTGGGGCCCGCCATGCCGATGCCGAGGATGTTCAGGATGGGCGGCGCCTTCGCGAGGGCCATCTCCTCGTGGAGGATCATTTCCTCGAGGAAGGTCATGCCGCCGCCGCCGTACTCCTTGGGCCACGTGAGGCCGACGAAGCCGGCGTCGAAGAGCTTACGCTGCCACTTGCGGAGGAACTCGTACGCTTCCGGCCGCGGCACCTCGGTGGCGCCGAGCGTCTTCCACTCGCGCGGGACGTTGGTCGACAGCCACGTGCGCACGCGCTCGCGGAACGCCTGCTGGTCGGGAGTCAGCGTGAAATCCATGTCCCCTCCTGGAGGGTGGGGTGAGCAACAACGGGGCGACTGAACGGTGGTTCATTCTAGGAACGGCTCGAATATGAAGTCAAGTTATACTCCGGCGTCTTGCTCAGCACGTCCCGCGCGCGTCTGGAATCCCGCATCGCCGCCCTCGCCCGCTTCGGGGCACTACCCGGCGGCGGCGTCACGCGCTCCTGCTGGAGCCCGCCCCACGAGGAGGCGCGCGCCTGGCTGCTCGCCGAGATGCGCGCGGCGGGACTGCACACGTGGGTCGACGCCGCCGGCAACGTCTTCGGCGGCCTCGGCGCCGACCGCTTCTCCGCCGATCGTCCCGGGGTCCTCACCGGCTCGCACATCGACACCGTCCCCGAAGGCGGCATCCTCGACGGCGCTCTCGGCGTACTCGCGGGGCTGGAAGCGGTGCAGGCGGCGCGCGAGGGCGGCGCATCGTTCGCGCGACCGTTGGTAGTCGTGGCGTGGAGCGACGAAGAGGGCCGCTACGGCAGCCTCTTCGGCTCGCGCGCGTTCTGCGGAAGGCTCGATGCGGCCGCCATCCCCACCATGGCCGCCGCCGACGGCGAGCGCCTCGTGGACGCCATGGCGCGCGCGGGCTTCGACGCCCTGAAGGCGCCGGGCGCCGCCGCGCCCGCGGGCGCCGTCCACGCCTACGTCGAGCTGCACATCGAGCAGGGAGCGCGGCTGGAAGAGGCGGGCATCGCCATTGGCGTGGTCGACTCCATCGTCGGCGTGCGCCGCTCCCGCGTCGTCTTCACGGGCCAGGCCGATCACGCGGGCACCACGCCGATGGCCCGTCGCCGCGACGCCTTCCTCGCCGCTGCGGATTTCGCGCTGCGCGCGCGCGACCTCGTGGTGGAGCGCGGCGGCGAGCGGAGCGTCACCAACGTCGGGGTCGTCAGCGTGCACCCGGGCGTGAGCAACATCGTCCCCGGCCGCGCCGAGCTGGTGCACGAGATGCGCGGCCCCGACGCCGCGATGCTGGAGTCGCTCGGGAACGACTGCGCGGCCCTCGCCCGGCAGGTGGCCGCCGCGCGGGACGTCGCCGTCGAGGTGCGGCCCCTGTCGGCCACCACGCCCGCGCCGT
>CAYQQT010000020.1:0-16789 GCA_964419375.1 uncultured bacterium | reverse complement strand
TCCGCGGCGAGGAGGGCGTCGTCGGTACCGCCGAGATTGCGACTGAGCACCAGGTGAGCGCCGTCGAGGAACAGCACATCCGTACCGCCCGCGGAGCGATGGGCCCACGCCACCCGGCGCCCCCGCTGGAGCTTGACGAGCGAGACGAGGTCGTGGGCGGACACGGTGAGCGACGAGGGGCGCAGCCGCGCCTCGTCGGCCAGCCGCAGCGCCGCGTCCATGACACGGCGGTCGGCGGCGGCCACGAGCACGCGCTGCCCGCCCTGCGCATCGGCCTCCGCGGGCAAGGGCGTGAAGTCGAAGGGCGCGTCGTCGGCCGAGAAGGGCAGGTGGCGTTCCAGCTCGAAGCGGACCATGTCGCGCACTTCGCCGCCCACCGCGGGCAGGTCGATGGGCTTCACCGACACCGCCGTACGCGCCAGCCCGAGGGCGACCGAGCGCACGGCTAGCTTGCGCGCGTCCAGCTCGGCACGCAGGGTGGCGGAGGGGCTCTCGGAGTCCACGATGAAGGCTTCGAGGCGCTCGGCCCGGATGGCGACAGCGGCGAGGCGATCTCCCAGGAGAGCCACGCCCAACCGTGGGGCTCTGATCTTCACTCGTCCCCTAGCGTAAGCGAAACGCTGCGATTCCCCAAGCTCAGCGGACGCCTGACCATTCGAGGACCGCCACCGTCTCGGTACCGTCGTCGATGCGCTTCTGCACGATGGCCGTGATGCGCGCGCGTACCTGGCCGTCGAGGAGGCCTTCCGCCTCCACGCGAAAGGTCCGTGTCGTCACCGACAGCCCGCGATTGCCGAAACGGCCGACGTTGACGTAGGGGATCTCCCGGCGGGATTGCACGATCTCCGTGTACTCGGCGTCCGAGATGTTGAGCGCGCGCATCACCACCGGGCCCGCGGTGTTGATGTTCACCTGGCCGGGCGTCTTCACCGTCACCACGTCCGCGAGGCCCGGCTTGCCGTCCACGCCCCCGAGCATGGCGGGGGTCACGCCCTTGATCTGCAGCAGCTCGTTCACGGAGTCGAGGTTGGCGTTCTTGGAGCGGTACGGGAGGGGCAGCTTCAGGTAGGTGTCCTCGCTCTCGGCGCCGTTGAGCCGGTGATCCTCGTTCGGATCGCGCCAGTCCTGGATGCTGGCGATGATTTCATCGCGCTCGATCTTGTCGATGCCGAGGGCCTCGAAGAGCCGGCCCACACGGTCGGGCGAGGCGGTGTTGAGGTTGAGGCGGGCCTCCTCGTCCGTGAGCCGGTAGGAGAATTGTCCGGCGCCCAGCGGCACCTTGTCCCGCGGCAGGCGCTTGAGGGGCCGGCGGTCGCGCGCATAGAAGGTCAGCCCGCCGTCGTCGTCGGTGGCGACGTAGGCGCCTTCCCCGGCGATCTCGCGGATGGCCTGCTCCACGGCCGCCTCCGCGAGGTGGGCGGCGACGAGCGTGTCCTTGTACGCGCGCACCGAGGCGGCTTCCAGGCGCATGGAGTACGCGAACTCGGCGCCGATGACGCCCACCATGGCCATCACGAGCAACACCGCGATGAGCGCGAAGCCGCCGTCGCGCTTCATTGCGGGGGCGCCGAGCGCAAGGTGACCGTGAGCGCGGGCAGCGTATACGAGCGCGTGCCCGCCGCGGTGCCCACGGTCACCTTCACCGCGCGCGGGATCTTTTGCTCGGTCTCGCCGTCCCAGTCGTCCTTCCAGCCGCCGCCCTCGTCCATGTAGCTCAGCGCGAGGGTGGTGACACTCGGGTCGCGGAACACGACGGGCGCTTCCGTGAAGGGATCGCGGTTGGGCAGCGCGCGCTCGCGGATGACTAGACCCGGCTCCTCACCCTCTTCGAGGGCGATGACGACGGCGGTGAACGCGATGGGCGCCGCGAGGGGAAAGGGCGCCACCTGCGTGACGAACTCGACCCGCCGCTCGGCGCCCTTGAAGAGCACGACGCGCTCCGGGGACAGCCCGCGCGTGGCCTGGTACGGGTACGCCGCGCCGAGGCCGCGCGCCAGGATGAGCGCGACGCCGCGGATGTGCTGGTGGACGTCCGCGCGGTCGTCGCCCTGGCGCCACGCCGACAGCGCCACGCGCAGGCCGCCGAAGGCGATCACGAGCAGCATGCCCACGATGGACAGCGCGATCAGCACCTCCAGCAGCGTGAAGCCCCGGTGGTGACGTGACGTCATTCCGGCAGCTCCGGCTTGTCGCTGTCGGCGAGGGTGCGCAGGGTGGCGATCTCCACGGTGCGGATGCTGCGCTCGCCCCACTTCACCTTCACGTCGATCTCGTACACGTGCCACTTCACCGTGCGTCCGGGGATGTCGAGGTCGGGCGACGGCAGCACCTTGATGGTGCGCTCCCAGGTGAACTCTCCCTCGGTGCCGTCCTCGCGGCCTTCCTTGGGCGTGGTCACCTCGCGCGCCTTGAGATCGGCGATGAGCATCGCCGCCTGGTGGTCGCCCGAGAGCTTGAGCAGGCGCAGCCCCTGCGCGAAGCCCTGGATCGACACCACCACCGTGAGGCTCAGGATGGCGAGCGCGACGAGCACCTCGAGCAGCGTGAAGCCGCGCTCGTTCATTTTCTGAAGCTCTTCACGCGGCCGGTGAGGGGGTCGACAGTGACGTGGTAAGTGATCGCCCCCGACACGAGCCGGAACTGTCCGCCGCTCGAGGTGCCCTGGGGCTCGAAGCGCACCGTGAGCGCGGGCGGCGGTGTCGCCTCCACGAGCAGCCGTGGCGGCAGCGCGCGCGTCTCTCGCACCTCGCCGTCGGGGCCGCCCGTGTGCACCGTCATCTTGTGCGCCTGGGGATCGATGACGACGGCGTGCGCCTTGCGCGCCGTGATCGCCCGCTCGCGCGTGTGGCGCAGAATGGCGGAGAACCTCGCCACCGCCGCGCGCGCCTTGATGCCGTCCGTGCTGCGGCCGATGGTGGGCACGGTGAGCCCCACCGCCAGCGCCACGACGAACAGGGTGACGATCACCTCGAGGAGCGTGAAGCCGCGCGCGTCGCGGGTTATCTCTTCTCGCTGTCCCATGAGACGACGTCCCCGTTCTCGCCCTCGCCGCCGGGCGCGCGGTCGGCGCCCTCCGACCAGAGGTCGTACTCGCCGTTCTGTCCCGGGCAGCACCGATACTTGTACGGCTCCCCCCACGGGTCCTTCGGCACCGACTTCTTGAGGTAGGGCCCGTTCCAGTTCGGCACGTTCGGATTCCGCTGGAGCCCCTCGAGCCCCTGGGAGGCGTTGGGATACGAGCCTACGTCGAGCCGGTACTGGTCGAGCCCGGCGCCGAGCAGCTCGATCTGCGCCCGCGCCGCCGCCGTCTTGGACTGTCCGACCCGCCCGAACAGCCGCGGGCCGACGAGGCCCACCAGCAGCCCGAGCACGATGATGACGACCAGCAGCTCGATGAGCGTGAAGCCGCCCTCATGACGCCAGGGCGAGCGCCGACGGTCCGCGCCGCCGTTCATAGGGGAATGTCGTTGATGGAGAAGATTGCGAGCATCATGGCCACCACGATGAACGCCACGAGCACCCCCATACCCAGAATGATTGCGGGCTCGAGCAGGCCGAGCACGCGCTTGAGATCCTGCCGAACGTCCGTCTCGAACGTGTCCGCCACTTTCAACAGCATGTCCTCCAGCCGTCCCGTCTCCTCGCCCACGCGCACCATGTGCATCGCGAGCGCGGGAAACGTTCCCTGCTCCTGCATCCCGGCGGCGATGGTGCCGCCCCGCTTCACCCCGTCCGCCAGGCGCGACACGGAGCCGCCCACCGCCTGGTTCGACATCATGTCGCCCACCACGGCGAGGGCGCCGAGGACCGGCACCCCGGACTTCAGCATGGTGCCGAGCGTGCGCGCGAAGCGGGCGGTCTCGACCTTCATGGACAGCGGCCCTGCCAGCGGCAGGCGCAGCACCGTCTGATCCCACTGCAGGCGCCCGTGCGGGGTGCCCGTCCAGATGCGCCACGTGAGCACGCCCGCCGCCACCAGCAGCACGCCCACCCACCAGTAGCTCTGCATGGCCGCGCTCACCGAGAGGAGGATCTGCGTGGGGAGCGGGATCGCCTGGCCGAGGTCCTCGAAGATGGTCGCAAAGCGGGGGATGACGAAGGTCATGAGGAAGACGATGGCCCCCGCGCCCACGGTGGTGATGACGAGCGGGTAGGCGAGCGCGGACACCACGGCGTCGTTGAAGGCGGCGCGGGCCTCGAGGAACTCCGCCAGCCTGCGGAGCGACACTTCGAGCACGCCGCCCTTTTCCCCCGCGCGCACCATGTTGATGTACAGCCGCGAGAAGGGGCGCGGGTGGTGCTTGGCGAGCGCCTCGCTGAGCGAGGAGCCGCCGCGCACGGAGCGCAGGAGGTCGCCCACGATCGTCTTCACGCGCGGGCTCGGCGCCAGCTCTTCGAGGATGGCGAGGGCGCGGTCGAGCGGCAACCCCGCCTCGAAGAGCGTGGCGAGCTGCTGCGTCATGGCGAGAAGGTCGCGCCCGCGCACGCGCGAGGAGCCGCCGCCGAAGGAGAAGAGCGCGGCGCGGTCGCCCTGCACCGCCACCTTGATGGGGAAGTACGCTTCCTTGTGCAGCCGCTCCACCACCGCCCGCGCGTCGGGCGCCTCCATGACCCCATCCACCGTCTGTCCGCGCCGGTCCGCGGCGCGATATACGAAAACGGGCATCGGGCTCAGGCGTCTTCCGAGGTCACGCGCAGCACTTCCTCGACCGTCGTCAGCCCCTCGCACGCGCGCCGCCAGCCGTCCATGCGCAGCGTGACCATGCCGTTGTCGATGGCGTAGCGGCGGATGTCGCGCGAGGGCGCTCGCCGTAATATCAGGCTGCGCGCGTCCTCGGTGATGGGGAAGAGCTCGTAGATGCCCATGCGGCCGCGGTAGCCCGTGCCGCGGCACTCGTCGCAGCCCTTGCCGCGGAAGAGCGGCGTGTCGGCGGCGGCGTGGATGCCGAGCGCTTCCAGGTCCGCCGTGGACGGCACGTCCGGCGTCCGGCACGCCGCGCAGATGCGGCGCACGAGGCGCTGCGCGAGCACGCCTTCGAGCACGGAGGCCACCAGGTAGGGCTCCACGCCCATATCTTGAAGTCGCGTGATGGCGCCGGGCGCGTCGTTGGTGTGCAGCGTGGAGAAGACGAGGTGGCCCGTGAGCGAGGCCTGGATGGCGATCTCCGCCGTCTCCAGGTCGCGGATCTCGCCCACCAGGATGACGTCGGGGTCCTGCCGCACGATGTGGCGCAGCCCCGCCGCGAAGGTGAGGCCGATCTTCGGCTTCACCGCGATCTGGTTGACCCCTTTGAGCTGGTACTCCACCGGGTCCTCGACGGTGATGATCTTGCGTCCGGGGGTGTTGATCTTGTCGAGGGCGCCGTAGAGCGTCGTCGTCTTGCCCGAGCCCGTGGGGCCCGTGACGAGCAGGATGCCGTGCGGCCGCTTGATGAGCGAGTCGAACTTCTTCAGGGTGAGCGCGGGGAAGCCCAGCTTGTCGAGGGGCAGGAACACGCTCGAGCGCTGCAGCAGCCGCATCACGATGGATTCGCCGTGCACCGTCGGCATCGTGGACACGCGGATGTCGATGCGCGCGCCGTGCAGGGTGACGCGGATGCGCCCGTCCTGCGGCAGCCGCCGCTCCGCGATGTTCATCTCGGCCATGATCTTGATGCGCGAGGTGACCGCCGCCTGCAGCCGCCGCGGCGGCGCCTCCTGCTCGTAGAGGATGCCGTCCACGCGGTAGCGGATGCGCAGCGTGTCCTCGAAGGGCTCGATGTGGATGTCGGAGGCCTCGGCGGTGATGGCGTTCTCGACGAGCAGGTTCACGAGCCGCACCACGGGCGCCTCGAAGGCCATGTCGCGCAGGTGGTTGACGTCCTCGTCGCCGTCGCCGCCGCCCTCGTCGTCCATGCCTTCCACGATCCGCTGCAGCGGCGAGGACACGCCGTCGTACGTGCGATCGATGGCCTCCGTGATCGCCTCCGCGGGCGCCACCACCACCTTGACGGTGAGCCCGGTGAACTGCCGCAGGTCGTCGACGATCATCGGATTGGTGGGATCGGCCATCGCCACCGTGAGCAGCGCGCCCTCCACGCTCACCGGGCACACCGCGTACTGGCGCAGGTACTTCGGCGAGAGGTTCTTGAGGATCGGCAGCGGTGAGGGCAGCTCGTCGCGCGAGACGTAGGCGAGGTTCTGCTGCTGCGCGAGCGCGCGCAGCACGTCGTCGGTCGTGACGGCGCCGAGCGCCACCAGCGCTTCCCCGATGCGCTCGCGCGTGCCTTGCGCGCGCGCGAGGGCGCGGTCGACGACGTCGGGAGTGGTCAGGCCTTCCTGCACCAGGATCTCGCCGAGGAGGCGGGGAGGGGCTGCGATCGCCATGCTATGCTCGGCCAGCATGTTAGCATACCTGGCTTGCGCGGCCGTGGCGGCCGCCGCCGATATCGCGGGCGCCGTCATCGTGACCACCGCGCACAAGCGGAGCCAGGCGCCGCTGCGCTACTTCGTGGCGGGGGGCGCGGGCTTCATGCTCGCCGCCGCCTTTGTGCGCATGCTTCCCGAGAGCGCGCACGTCCCCCACGCCTTCGTGTTCGTCCTCCTCGGCTACTTCGGCGTGCACCTCTTCGAGCACACGGTGGCGCCGCACTTCCACTTCGGCGAAGAGACCCACGGCGACGCGTTGCTGCGCCCGTCCGCGGGGTGGCTCGCGGTGGCCGGTCTGGGCGTACACACGCTCTTCGACGGCGTCGCCATCGCGGCGGGATTCATGGTGAGCCCCTCGCTCGGCGCCGTCCTCTTCCTCGCCGTCCTCCTGCACAAGCTGCCGGAGGGCTTCACGGTGGCGTCCATCATGCTAGCGGGCGGCCACTCGCGCGCGGCGGCGGTGGGCGCCGGCGCCGCCCTCGGCGTGCTCACCATCGTGGGCGCGCTGGGGACGAGCCTCGTCGCCGAGCAGCACATCGGCTACGCGCTCGCGCTCTCGGCGGGGGTGACGATCTACGTCGCCGCCTCCGACCTCATCCCCGAGGTCAACCGCGAGGGCGGCCCCGGCCTCGCCTTCACCGTCTTCGGCGGCCTCATCTTCTTCGTCGTCGTCGACTACCTCCTATCCACCTTCATCGGATCTACTTAGGCGGGGGGCCCAGATGGCCCCCCGTGCCCCCGGCGCTCGGCAACGTCCCGGGGAACCCGGGACGCTCCTCGATATGGGGAGGGACGCCACCTGGGCCCCCCGCCCAAGCAGGTAGGGTATCCTTGGCGCGATGCCAGTGCGCGCCGCGCTCGTGCTCCACGGTCCCAACCTGAACCTGCTCGGCTCCCGCGAGCCGACGGTGTACGGCCGTCTGTCGCTCGCCGACGTCGATCGGCTCATCCGGGACCACGCGCGCTCGCGGGGCATCCGGGTGGAATGCCGGCAGTCGAACATCGAGGGCGAGCTGATCAACTGGCTGCAGGCGGCGCAGAAGGACGGCTTCTTCGGCGTGGTGATCAACCCCGGCGCCTTCACGCACTACTCGATCGCGCTGCGCGACGCCGTGGCCGGCATCGCGGTGCCGGTGGTGGAGGTGCACCTGTCCAACGTGCACGGCCGGGAGGAGTTCCGGCGCCACTCGGTCATCGCCGCCGTCGCGCGCGGGCAGATCGCGGGCTTCGGCCCGCAGAGCTACCTGCTCGGCCTCGACGCCCTCCTCTCGCCGCCGCTCCGCAACGGCGGTGCGCGCCCGCGCCGGCCCCCCCGCCGCGCGTGAATTCCGTCCGCCGCCCTCGCGTCTAACGCGATGACGGGCAGCGGTGGGCGGAGCGCCGGATCACCGCCATGGACACTGACGACGCCGCCCTCGTCGAGCGATGCCGCAACGGCGACATCGCGGCCTTCGAGCCGCTGGTGGAGAAGTATCGGCAGCGCGTGTGGCGCCTCGCCTACAACGTGCTCCGGGATCGGGAGGAAGCGTGGGACGTCGCGCAGGACGCGTTCATCAAGGCCTTCCAGGCGCTGCCGAACTTCCGCGGCCAGTCGGCGTTCTACACGTGGCTCTTCCGCATCGTCATGAACGTCGCCACCGACCGCGCCCGCTCGCGCGCGGCGCGGGGGCGGGCCTTCGGCACGGAGGCGGTGCCGGAGGAGGACTGGGAGCGCGTACTCGTCGAGCAGTCACCGGACGCGCCCGCGCCGGACGAGGCGGCGGCGGGCGCGCAGGAGCGCGCCCGCATCATGCGCGCGCTCGACACGCTGCCGGCCAACCACAAGCAGATCATCGTGCTGAGCGACCTCGAAGGCCTTTCCTACCGGGAGATCGCGGAGGTCTTGAGCATCCCCATGGGCACCGTGATGTCGCGGCTGCATAACGCGCGCAAGAAGCTGAAGGACGCGCTGGGGCCGCTCCTCGCGCTGCTGCTGGTGCTGCTCGCCGCCCTCAGCCCCGGCGTGACGGAGTCGCAGCAGGTGGTCCGCTTCGGCGCCCGCGTGCTCCTCGGCGCCGACACGCCCCCTCCGGCCGGGATGAAGCTTGCGCCGCCGCCCTCCGACGAGCGGCTCGAGGCCTTCATGCCCAAGCTGCGCGAGCTCTTCCGCTACAAGGAGTACACGTCGCTGGAGCGCTACCGCGCGGAGGTCCCCATCGGCTCGCTGCAGCGCTGGCCCGTGCCCGGCGACCGCACGCTGGAGGTGGTGCCGGAGGCCGTGCAGGGTGACACCGTGCGCATGCGCGTGCGCCTGCTGCGCGGCACCGTGACGGAAGTCACCACCGAGATCCGCGCCGCCCGCGGCAACCCCGCCGTCATCGGCGGTCCGCGTCACGGCGACGGGGTACTGATCATCATCCTCTGGGCGAACGCCAACCCCCAGCCGCGTTCGCCAGCCGCGCGTTGAAGTAACACGCCCGGCTACAATAGCGGGCATGGCGACCGGCGAGGAAAAGTATCGGAGCGAGCGGGCGAGGATCGAGCAGGGGCATGCGAAGTATCGGGAGAAGCTGAAGGCGGAAGGGAAGCTGTTCGTGCGGGAGCGGCTGACGCTGCTCCTCGATCCCGGCAGTGAGTTTCAGGAAGACTGGATGTTCGCGCGCTCCAACGAGCCCGACACACCGGCGGACGGCGTGGTCACGGGCGTGGGGCGGGTGGGCGGCCGCACCGTGTGCGTCATGGCGAACGACTACACGGTGAAGGCGGGCTCCTGGGGCGAGAAGACGGTCCTCAAGATCGTGCGCATCCAGGAGAAGGCGGCGCGCCTGCAGTGCCCGATGCTCTACCTCGTGGACGCCGCGGGCGGCCGCATCTCCGAGCAGATCAAGATTTTCCCCGGCCGCTTTCACGCCGGCCGCATCTTCTATAACGAGGTCCAGCTCTCCGGCGTCGTGCCCCAGGTGTGCATCCTCTTCGGCCCCTCGCCCGCGGGCTCGGCGTACCTGCCCGCGCTCACCGATCTGGTGATCATGGTGGACGGCAAGGCCTCGCTCTACGTGGGCAGCCCGCGCATGGTGGAGATGGCGATCGGCGAGAAGACCACGCTCGAGGAGCTCGGCGGCGCCCGCATGCACTGTACGGTCTCGGGCTGCGGCGACGTCCTCGCCGCCTCCGACGAGGAGGCGATCGAGATCGCCAAGCGCTACCTCTCCTACATGCCGCAATCCTTTCGCGAGACGTCGGAGCGGCGAGCGGCGGCGGAGCCGAAGCCCGGGCGCTCCATCGAGCAGATCGTTCCTTACGACCAGCGCAAGTACTTCGACATGTACGAGGTCATCGACCGCGTCATCGACGCCGGCTCGTGGTTCGAGGTCAAGCGCCTCTTCGCGCAGGAGATCATCGTCGGGCTCGCGCGCATCGACGGCCGCACGGTGGGCATCGTGGCCAACCAGCCCAAGGTGAAGGGCGGCGTGCTGATGGTCGACTCCTCGGACAAGGCGGCGAAGTTCATCTGGCTCTGCAACGCCTACAACATTCCCCTCGTCTACCTCTCCGACGTGGCGGGCTTCATGGTGGGCACCAAGGTGGAGCGCGAAGGCATCATCCGCCACGGCGCCAAGATGGTCTTCGCCACCGCGCAGGCGACGGTGCCGAAGATCTCGGTCATCGTGCGCAAGTGCTACGGAGCCGGCCTCTACGCGATGTGCGGGCCCGCCTTCGAGCCCGACGCCACCATCGCGCTGCCGCAGGGGCAGATCGCCATCATGGGCCCCGAGCCCGCCGTGAACGCGGTCTACTACAACAAGATCATGGAGCTGCCCGAGTCCGAGCGCGCCGCCTGGGTCAAGCAGAAGCGCGACGAGTTCGCGGAGGACGTCGACGTCTACAAGCTCGCCTCGGAGATGCTCATCGACGACATCGTGCCCGGCTCCGCGTTGCGGGCGGAGCTGGTGAAGCGGCTGACATACGCGGAGTCGAAGGTGCAGGAGTTCCCCCAGCGTCGCAACGGCGTGTACCCGGTGTGATCCGTTGGATGGGGGGCGATTGGTTGGATGGGGGGCCTCGAAGGGCCCCCCAAGCCCCTACGCTCGGCAGCGCCGCGGCGAAGCCGTGGCGCTCCTCGACGCGTGCTCGCGCAGGCGCCCGACGATCTGGAGACGCTGCGGGTGCAGGCAGACGTCCTCGCCGATGCCGGCGCCGAGCCCGCGGCGCGCGCGACGAGGAGGGCGGCGAGCTGCAGGCAGCCAGACGCGGGCGGGCGGCGACCGTCGCCGCCGCTGCGGCACAAGGAAGCGCGGCGCGTGAACCATGAGACGGAGGCCACCATGAGGAAGACCCTGGGCGCGGTGATCATCGCCCTCTCGCTGGCCGTCACCGCCGCCGCCGGCGTGAGACTTCAAGATTACGCGGCAACGCCGGGCTCGCGGCCCCACGACGTGGCGCCCGGCCCCGGCGGCGTCGTCTGGTACACGGCGCAGCCGCAGGGCGCGCTGGGGACGCTGAATCCCACCACGGGCGCGGTGACGCAGCTTGCCCTCGGCGACGGCTCCCAGCCGCACGGCGTCATCGCGGGCCCGGACGGCGCGGCGTGGATCACCGACAGCGGTCTGAATGCGATCGTGCGGGTCGATCCGAAGACGGCCGACATCAAGCGCTTTCCGCTGCCCGCCGAGCGCGGCTACGTGAACCTCAACACGGCCACCTTCGACAAGCGCGGCGTGCTGTGGTTCACGGGCCAGAACGGCGTCTACGGACGGCTCGATCCGCGCACGGGTGAGATGCGCGTGTGGGATGCTCCGAAGGGCCGCGGCCCGTACGGCATCGCCACCACGCCCGACGGCCACGTGTACTACGCCTCGCTGGCGGGCAGCCACATCGCGCGCATCGACGTCGAGAGCGGGAAGGTCACCGTCATCGAGCCGCCGACGCCGAAGCAGGGCGCGCGGCGCGTGTGGGGCGACTCGAAGAACCGCGTGTGGGTGAGCGAGTGGAACTCCGGGCAGGTGAGCGTGTACGACCCCGCCACCAAGGCATGGCGCGCCTGGCGCCTGCCCGGGTCGAATCCGAAAGTCTATGCCGTCTACGTCGACGAGCGTGACGTCGTGTGGCTGAGCGACTGGGGCGCCAACGCGCTCGTCAGCTTCGATCCCAAGACCGAGCGCTTCGAGTCGTATCCGAGCCCGCGCCGGGGCGCCCACGTGCGGCAGATTCTCGGCCGGCCCGGCGAGGTATGGGCGCCCGAGTCGGGCGCCGACCGCCTCGTGGTGGTGCGCACGGACTGAGATCGCTCGCCGTCGCGTGCGGCTACCCCCCTTCATTCGAGTGCGAGGCCATCATGCGGCTGGGGCGGCGCGGGCTACGGTGGGACGTCGTTACCCTCGAGCGGTTTCTGGCCGATCCGGCCGCGGTCGTCCCCGGTACGTCGATGTCGTTCGTGGGCCTCATGCCCGGTTGGCAACAGACCGGCATCGATGCGTGCCATCGAGGCGAGAGCCTGCGATTCGTCCTATGTATCCCTGCTGTTTCCACCGTGTACGTTCGGCATTCGGCTTGCTCTCCCTCCCCGTGGGTGCCGTCTGAAGCCAACGACGTGTGGCAGCGTTTTGCCGCGGGAGACAAACGATGCAGGTTCATCGAGTGATCGCCGCGGCGTCCTTGCTCGGCTTCGTGTCCGCGGCGTGCTCGGCGCCGCGACCGGCCGTCGTCGTCGCCCCTCCACCTCCGCCGCAGACGATTTACGCGGAGGAGATTAAGGCAAAGCGCGTAACCGCGCACACGATCTATGCGAACGAAATCAAGGCACAGCACGTACGCGGCCGCGTCTACCGTATCGAGCGGTTAGCCACGGAAGGGTGGTCTCGCGAGATCGAAGCCGCCAACGTGTCGGCCTCGGTCATCTACGTAAAACAGCTCGAAGCGCACTCTATCGATGCCGACACAATCTATGTCCACAAGATGAAGGTGAAAAATGGGCGGGGAGACAAGCATGACGACTAACGGGGAGATCACATCCGCGCCGGGCGACGGCGTCGTCGGTGCCGGGACGCGAACATTCCTGGGGCGTCGGCTGCCGGGCTGGAACGTCTCGCTCTCGGGCGTGCAGAAGTTCATCGGTGTCGCGACAGGCATTGTGACGATCGGCGGCGCGCTGCTCGCTGTTCCGAGCTTCTTCATATCGACACCGGCACCGACGAAAGGGCACGTCGTCGCGATCATCCAAGAGGCCAAGACCGCGCAGGCG
The DNA here is from genome assembly GCA_964419375.1 of uncultured bacterium. GTDB lineage: Bacteria > Methylomirabilota > Methylomirabilia > Rokubacteriales > CSP1-6 > JBBDXO01. The sequence continues at coordinate 4,161 of CAYQQT010000020.1, read as the reverse complement.
ATTACCGACGCTCGGGTCGAGATCCTCACACCGCAGAACGCGCTCATCACGACAGTGACACCAAACTATTTCGGGAAAGCGCGCCATACGCTGGAAGAGGGACGCTATCGCATCCGCGTAAGCCATCCGCGGTACGCTGTCGAGACGCTGCAGGTCGTGGTCGTCAAGGGCGAAACCTCAGAGTTTCACGTCCGACTTCGGGGCGGATCGTCATCGGCGCTGGGCGAGGCGGAGCGGGTCGTGAAGGACGGCGTCGGCGCCGTCAAGCGCATGTTCGGCCAATAGCGCCGTGCCCTCTGTTGGAACTGCAGCGTCGACGTCGCACACCGCAAGAGCGGCGCTCGTCTCCGGCGACATCATCGTTACCGACATCGGCGCCCGTGATGGCGCGAGCATCATCAGAATCGATCCAAAGAACGGTACGCAAGATGTCGTAAGTTGCGGTGGGTTCCTCGTCCACCCTGCGGGCATCGCGATCGAAACGACAGGTGCGGTCGTGGTCGTCGATCCCGGTGCGGCCGGCGGTCCCGGTGGCGTGGTCCGCATCGATCCCACGACGGGCGACCAGAAGCTGCTCAGCTCAGGCCAGCTCTTCGTGAAACCGCTCGGTATCGCGATCGAGCCAGGTGGACAGCTCCTCGTGGCCGACGCCGACGCTTTCGGGGGCCCGGGCGCGATCATCCGCGTAGACCCCGTGACCGGAGCGCAAACGCGAGTGAGCTCCGGGCACTTCTTCTTTCACCCGACGAGTCTCGTGGTCGACGCGACGGGCCTGATTCTCGTCGTCGACAGCCGCTACAAGACGCAGCCCGACGGCACGCTGATTCGCGTCAACGCGAAAACCGGCGGGCAGGAATTGATCACCTCAGAGGGGTGGCTCTTCAACCCGACCGGCCTGGCGCTCAACGGCGCAGGGAAGGTAATCGTCGCAGACCCGGTCGGTGACGAAGGCACTGACGGCCGCGTGATCGAGATCAGCCCGACAACCGGCGTGCAGACTCTCATAAGCTCCGGTGGCTTGCTGCACAACCCAACCGCAGTCGCGGTCGAACCGGACGGACAACTCGTCGTTGTTGATTCGGGCCCCGACTCGCCGGCGGAGATCCTGCAGATCGATCCCAAGAACCGAACGCAGACGGTGCTCGCCTCTGGCGGAAATCTGCGCCAGCCAACGGCCATCGCGGTCGTTCCCAGGTTCCGGAGGGTGTTGCCGGTCGGACCCGGTCGTACCCGCGCCACGTAGCACCCGCCTGTCGGAATATCGAGGAGCGCCACGGCTTTTGCCGGGGCGCTGCCGAGCGCGGGGGGATTGGGGGGCCGTCGAGGCCCCCCATCTAAATCAAGCGCTTGGGGGGCCCTTCGAGGCCCCCCATCCAACTAACCCGCTACGCCGCCCGAAGCCTGCGAACGGGGCTGATCACGCGGTTGGCGAGCGCGCGGGTGACGGGACCCTCCACGCCGCACCGGGAGCACTGCCAGCGGTCCCTGAGGTAGCCGCCCGACGCGCCGAGGACGATCGCGGCCGCCGCCACCCGCGCCGTGGGCAGGCGCAGGCTGCTCGCCAGGCACGGATCGCAGAAATCTTCGCTCTGCCTGAAGATCAGGAACCCGCCGACCGCGTCAACCGCTTCCATCGTGGCCCTCCTCGAGACTGGCTGGCGTTCTCGAATGCAAGGCTCGTTCCGTGCGTGAAATGCCCGTAAATATTCGCTTTGAGTGAGCCGAGGGCGGGTAAGTTCTTCCCGGCCGGGTACAAAGCGGTGCCCGGACGGGAAGGAGGGTGCCTGCCGCCGGGAGGCGTCAGCCGCCCAAGCGGCGGCGAGTGTCGGCGAAGCTGCGGGTGATCGCTTCCGGCAGGCGCGGGCCGAACTGCGCGTTGAACTGTTCGAGGTCGGCGAGCGACTCCGTCCACTCGGCTGCGTCCACGCGGAGCGCTTCACGCAGCTGTGCGTCCGTGACGGCGAGACCGGTGCGGTCGAGCGCCTCCGGCGTGGGCACCAGGCCGATGGGGGTCTCCTGCGCGGCCGCCGTGCCGCGGATGCGCTCCACCATCCACTTCAGCACGCGCACGTTGGCGCCGTAGCCGGGCCACAGGAAGCGCCCCTCGGCGTCGCGGCGGAACCAGTTCACGCGGAAGATCTTGGGCGCCTTGGCCAGGCGGGGGCCCATCGCCAGCCAGTGCGCGAAGTAGTCGGCCATGTTATAGCCGCAGAAGGGCAGCATCGCCATCGGATCGCTGCGCACGACGCCCACCTTGCCGGTGATGGCGGCCGTGGTCTCCGTCGTCATGGAGGCGCCAAGGAACACTCCGTGCTCCCAGTTGAACGCCTCGAAGACGAGCGGCACCACGCGCGAGCGGCGCGAGCCGAAGATGATGCCGGAGATCGGCACGCCCGCCGGGTCTTCCCAGTTGGGCGCAATCGATGGGCACTGCTGGGCGAGGACGGTGAAGCGCGAGTTGGGCTGGGCGGCGGGCGTGCCCGGCGTCCACGGATTGCCCTGCCAGTCGATGAGCCCCTCCGGTGGCTGGGGCGTCAGCCCTTCCCACCACGGCTCACCCGCGGGCGTGAGCGCGACGTTGGTGAAGATGGTGTTGGAGCGCACCATGGCCGTGGCGTTCGGGTTCGTCTTGGGGCTCGTGTGCGGCGCCACGCCGAAGAAGCCGCGCTCGGGATTGATCGCGCGCAACTGGCCCGCCGAGTCGACGTGCATCCACGCGATGTCGTCACCCACCGTCCACACGCGCCAGCCCGGGATGGGCGAGACGACCATCGAGAGGTTCGTCTTGCCGGAGGCGCTCGGCATGGCGGCGGCGAGGTACGTGACGTTGCCCTGCGGGTCCTCGACGCCGAGGATCAGCATGTGCTCGGCAAGCCAGCCTTCCTGGCGCGCCTGCGCGGAGCCGATGCGCAGGGCATGACATTTCTTGCCGAGCAGCGCGTTGCCGCCATACCCGGAGCCGACGCTCCAGATGAGCTTTTCCTCGGGGAAATGCAGGATGAGCCGGCGCTCGGGCGACAGGTCGCCGATGGAGTGCAGGCCGGCCACGAAGTCGTCGTCGACGCGCATGTGCTCGAAGGCGACCTTTCCCACGCGCGTCATCAGGTGCATGCTCGCCACCACGTACGCGCTGTCGGTGACCATCAGGCCCACGCGGCTCATGGCGGAGCCGGCGGGGCCCATCAGGTACGGGATGACGTACATGGTGCGGCCGCGCATCGCGCCGCGCAGGTAGGTGCCCGCCTTCGCCTTGGCGTCGGCGGGGGACATCCAGTTGTTGTTCGGCCCCGCATCCTCACGGTTCGGCGTGCAGATGAACGTGAGCTGCTCGGTGCGGGCGACGTCCTGGGGGTGGCTGCGGTGCAGGTAGCAGTTGGGATAGGTCTTCGGGTTCAGCGGGATGAGGGTGCCGTCCCCGAGCATCACGTCGATCAGCGAATCGTATTCGGCCTTCGAGCCGTTGCACCAGACGATGCGGGTCGGCTCCGTCAGCTTGGCGGCATCGTCCACCCACTTCTCGGCCACGCTCGATCGGCTCATGGATGGCATCCTCGCGGCGCGTTGCGCGTAGTCGACTGAAGACTTCACGTGAATTGTCCCTGTGGTCCCACGTTCTGTCAAACAAACGGACCCCCGGACGCCGTAACGCGGCGCGCCACGTGCTAGCATCCCGGCGTGTCGAGCCTGCGCCTGGCTGTCCGGTACCTCACCATCCTGCCGCTGCCGGGCCGTCGCCACGCCGGGGTGGGTGACCTCGGACGGGCCGCCGCGTGGTTTCCCGTGGTGGGGCTCGGCATCGGTGTGATCCTCGTCGCCCTCGAGTGGCTGACGTCGCGCGTCTTTCCTCCGCTGCTCGCCGCGCTGCTCACGGTGACCGCGTGGAAGCTCATCACGGGCGGGCTGCACCTCGACGGCCTCGCCGACTGCCTGGACGGCATCGGCGGCCGCGATCCCGAGCATCGGCTGGCCATCATGCGCGACAGCCGCATCGGCGCCATGGGCGCCATCGGCCTCATCCTCTTCCTGCTCCTGGAGATCACCGCCATCTCCGAGCTGTCGCCGGCGGTGCGCCCGCACGTGCTTCTCGCGGCTCCGGTGATCGCGCGCGCGATGCCGGCGCTGCTCGGCCGCTTGCTGGCGCCCGCGCGTCGCGAGGGGCTG
>CAYQQT010000019.1:0-17029 GCA_964419375.1 uncultured bacterium | reverse complement strand
AGCACGAGCGGCGCAGCCTCTGCGCTCTGGCTCACGCTCGCCATCATTGTGCTGTCGCTGGCCAAGGCCGATACGAGAACCCGCCTCAGGTGTGGCCGACATCCATAACACGCCCGGCGCGCTGTTCGGAGGGCTCAGCGTGATCCTAACGAGAACGCAACTTCGCTGATGAACCTCCAGCCTGCCTCGTCGGCGGCCAGCTTGTCCTTGCTGATGATGACGCCGCTCTGGTCCGTCGCGACTCCGTCACCTTCGTTGCCGACGATAATATAGTCGCTCGCCCTGACATATGTCCGAATCTGCTTCAGGAAGTCGGACTTTGTCATTGCCATCGGCCCGATAAACGAGAACAGCAAGTACCAGTCGGGCAGTCGCGTGGTCAGGGCACCGAAGTTACCGCACAGGCCGAGACAATTGCCCGCCTGCCTAAGTACAACCAGATCAGGCAGGCGGATTGGACCACCCGACACCCAGAGCGTGTGGTCCACATCAAATGCGTACACGAACGGCAGCGGCACTGCTGGCATCACCACACCTCTTCCGGCCTCGGCGTCAGTTGTCGCACCATGGGTCCTATGCGAATGACGCCGTGCTTTGCGAACTCCTTGTTGTAAAGGTCCACCACGTTCATGCTGCGTGGCCACTCACAGCCCAGCTTGCCGCAGTATGGCGTGCGCTTCTCACGTGTGCAGAGAGGCACATCACACGCCTCTCTTCATGCCGAAGATGGTGTGTAGGCGTGCGCAGTAGCGGAAGCCGTTATCCATGCAATACGCCCACACGCGCTTGTCGACGAGGCTCTGGTCAGGCCGCCTATGAGTCGACTCAGGACTGGCTTAAGCAGTAATCTGGAATTATTGTGGAAGAAACCCTTGGGGTGCTGAAGGCATCACCGGGAAAGGGCCTGGTAGCAAAGTGGTAGCAAAAAGCAAATCAGGCACCCCGGATGCCCCCGAGATGCCTGATTTGATTGGTGGGCCGTCAAGGATTCGAACCTTGGACCCGCTGATTAAGAGTCAGCTGCTCTACCAACTGAGCTAACGGCCCGCTACTCGCTCCACCAACAGTACTGTAAATCCGTTTTGGTGCGCCCGAGAGGATTCGAACCTCTGGCCTTTGGCTTCGGAGGCCAACGCTCTATCCACCTGAGCTACGGGCGCGTGTCCCATGCGGTGATGGGGTGACCGATGGGAATCGAACCCACAACCCCCGGCTCCACAGGCCAGTGCTCTAACCAATTGAGCTACGGTCACCACGACAAACGCGAGCGTTAATCCTACAGGACGGCGCGGGGGCCGTCTACCCTTCCATCTCGCGCGGCGCCGGTCCTCCGTCGATCACGATCGTCTCGCCCGTCATCCACGAGGCCGCGTCCGAGGCCAGGAAGACGGCCGGGTACGCGATCTCCTCCACCTTCCCCCAGCGGCCCATACCCACGCGCGCGGCCACCGCGTCGTAGGTCTTCTTCGCCTCCGGATCCGTCTTGTGCAGCACGTCCAGGTAGCCTTCGGTCTCCACCGGCCCCGGCGCGATGCCGTTGACGCGGATGCCCTTGCGGCCCCACGCCACGCCCAGCTCGCGCGTGAGCGTGATGACGGCGGCCTTGGCGGCGCCGTAGTGCGACATCATGGTGGAGCCGTAGACGCCGGCGATGGACGAGATGTTGATGATCACCCCGCCCGTCTTCTGCTGCATCATCTGCTTGCCCGCCCACTTGCAGCCGAGGAAGACGCCGTTGAGATTGATGCCGACCACGGTGTTCCACCCGTTGATCGAGATGTCCTCCGGCTTGGCCCGGAACGAGGCGCCCGCGTTGTTGACCATGATGTCGAGGCGGCCGAACTCCTGCACGGCGCGCTCGACCACCGCCTTCACCTGCTCTTCCTGGCGCACATCGACGGGCATCGCGAAGGAGCGGCGGCCGAGGTCGTGGATGGCCTTGGCGACGGGCTCGAGATGCTCCAGCTTGCGCGAGCAGAGGCCGACGTCGGCGCCCGCGCGCGCGAATTCGATGGCGATGGACTTGCCGATGCCGGTGCCGCCGCCGGTGACGATGGCGGTCTTGCCTTCGAGGGAGAACGGGGATTTGGTGGCCATGGCGCGCACGATACCGCAGCCGCCTGCCGCCGTCTACTGGGGCAGGGCGATCTCGAGCTGGCGCTGGGGGACCTCGCGATCGATGCGTCGCCACAGCGCCATTGGCGAGAATTCGGCGCCGTTGTCGCTCGCGCAGCCCTGCAGCTTGTCGAGGAGCGTGCGCGCGCGGTCGACCTGCTTGCGCGGCGTCTTGGCGTAGCGCCGGACGTCGTCGTCGCCGGTCTGCTTGGCTTCCGTCCACGCCTGCTCCACGTGCGCCATCAGCAGCACCACGCGCTCGATCTCGCCGTCGAAGTAGGCGTTCCACTCCGCGGGTGACGAAAAGCGGCGACAGTCGTGGGCGAGCACGTCTTCGAAATGCGAGGCGATCTGGCGCACTTCGCGCAGGTGATGGTCGACGCGCACGCGCGCGGCTTCGGGAGTGCGGTCGGCGGCGACGGCGCCGGGGGCGGAGATGGCGAGAGCGAGAGCGACGACGATCAGGGCGCGCATTTCATCCAGTATACGCGCCGGCCTGCGGGGCTATCGAAGGGCGGCGGCCTCGGTGGCGCTCACGTGCCACAGCACGACGTGGTATTGCGCCTCGGGCCGGTCGGCGGCGGTGGCGATGGGAAAGATCGACACGTGTTCGATCGGCCGCCCGGTGGCGCGCATCCCGTAGAAGCCCTCCTGCGCAAGCTCGCGCATCGAAAGCGTGTACACGGTCGCCACGAGGCGGCCGGAGCGATCGTAGGCCGCGCCCGGGCTTCCCGGCAGGCCGGCGTCGAGGCGGGCGATTCCCGGCAGCCGGTCCAGGAGCGGGTGATCGCCCATACCGGGCGAGGCCGCAGGCGCGACCGCCCGGCGCACCTGCAGGTCGTTCACGACCTGCTCCACGCCTTCGACGCGCCGGGCCGCGATCTCGGCCGACGACTTCTGCTCCTCGCTCTGCGCCGTCCCCGACAGGTACACGACCCCCTCGTAGGCGTCGACGCTGATGCGCGCCATCGTCGCCGGCTGCTGGGCGGCCAGCTTCAGCTTCACGGCGCCCGTGATCGCCTTGTCATCGACGTAGCGCCAGAACGTCCGCCCGGCCAGCGAGCACCCGGAGGCCGAGAGGAGGCAGAGGAGAGAGAGCAGGACTGCCCGGGTTCGCATGGATGAGAGACGGCTGCAAAACCAACGCCATTGAGATGGTTCTGTAGAAGATGGGGGGCCCTATAGGCCCCCCAAGCCCCCCTACGTGAGACTACCGACTCGGCTAGGCGGCGGCAGCGGGACGGATGGCGGCGCTGTCGCGGAGGCGGCGCTCGATGCAGGACCAGTCGATGTTGCGGAAGAAGGCTTCCACGTACTTGGCCTTGTCGGTCACCTTGTAGTCGCGCATGAAGGCGTGCTCCCAGACGTCCATGACCAGCAGCGGCTTGAAGCCCGCCGGCACGCCGTCCTGGTGCAGGGTGATCCAGTGGTTGCTCAGCCGGTCCGTGGCGGGATCCTGGAAGAGGATGACCCAGCCGATGCCGCGCATGTCGCCGATGGCCTGGAATCCCGTCTTCCACTCCTCGACGCTGCCGAACGACTCGTTGAGGGCCTGCACGAGGCCGGAGCCCGAGGGGGGCGTGGGCTCCGCGGCCTTTCGCAGGTTCGAGAAGTAGTACTCGTGCAGAATCATGCCGTTGTACTCGAAGCCCAGGCGCCGGGTCAGCTCGGCGAACTCGGGATCCTTGCCGGACGGCTTGCCGGAGGCGGCGATCTGCTCGTTCAGCGTGTTGACCTGCTTGACGTAGCCCGCGTACAGCTTCAGGTGCTCGGCGATCTGGTCGTCGGAGATGCCGTCCAGACCCTTGAGCTGATCGAAGGGTTGCTCCTTGTACGCCTTCATTTTGCCTCGTGTCATGACTTTGGACCCTCCTGCTATAGTCTCGGGTGCAAGGTCGCTGCCTTCGAGACAGGCATTCAAATCGAGTGGAGGTCACCGTCATGCTGAAGCGCTGGTTCCCGGCACTCCTCGTCCTACTCTTCGCCGCCGGCCTGTCGGCGTCATCCGGCCTCGCGCAGGCTCCGGCGCCGCTGAAGATCGGCGTCATCCAGCCGCTGTCGGGCGCGGTCGCCGCCTCCGGCAACTACGTGCGCATGGGCGCCGAGATCGCGCGCGACTGGCAGAACGCCAAGGGCGGCCGCAAGATCGAGCTCGTCATCGAGGACAACAAATCCGATCCCAAGGAAGCGGCAAGCGCGGCCGAGAAGCTGATCGTGCGCGACAAGGTGCCCGCCATCATGGGCGCGTGGGGCTCGTCGATGACACTGGCCGCCATGCCGAAGCTGGAAGAGTACGGGGTGCCGATGGTGGTGGAAACGTCCAGCGCCGCCTCCGTCACCAAGCGCGGCAACCCGTGGGTGTTCCGCATCAGCCCCCCCAGCGAGATGGAAGCGCTCGGCCTCGAGAAGTACATCGACCAGCTCGGCATCAAGAAGGCGAATTTCCTGGCCGTGAACACGGACTGGGGCCGCGGCTCCATCTCCGCCTTCGGCGACATGCTCAAGAAGAAGGGCAAGGACGTGGGCGTCGCCGAGTTCATGGAGCAGAGCGCCACCGACATGAACGCGCAGATCACGAAGATCAAGAACGCCGGCGGCGACACGCTCTTCCTCACCACCGCCGTGGAGCAGATCACGCTCGTGCTGAAGCAGGCGCAGGAGCAGCGGCTGCAGCGCAAGATCATCACCACCGGCGGCAGCTCGTCGCCGAGCCAGCTCATCAAGCAGGCGGGACCCGCCGCCGAGGGCACGTATCACCTGCTCTTCTTCATGCCGTGGTTCCCGGAGGCGATGCCGGACGGCAAGCTGGCGAAAGCGTTCGTGGACGAGTGGAACAAGCGCGGCCATCCCTTCGAGGGGCTCACGGAAGGCTTTCGCGGTCACGACGGCATCGCCACCATCGTGGAGGCGGCACGCATCGCGGGCAAGGACGATCCGAAGGCCATCCGCGACGCGCTCTGGAAAGTGAGCTTCACGGGCGTGAACGGGCCCATCAAGTTCGAGAAGGACGGGCCCGCGGGCAAGGAAAGCGGCCAGAGCAAGCCGTCGATCTTCATCGTGCAGATCAAGGACGGCAAGGTGGCGCTGCCCGACTTCCTCGCGAAGAAGTAACCGCGGCGGAGTGGACCAGCTCCTTCAGCACCTGGTGAACGGCCTGGTGCTGGGCAGCACCTACGCGCTGCTCGGCATCGGGCTCACCTTGATCTTCGGCCTCATGAGCGTGGTGAACTTCGCGCACGGCGAGTTCTACACGCTGGGTGCCTACGCCGCCTTCGCGGCGCTCGCGCTCGCCGGGCTCCCCTTCCTGGTGGCGTTGCTGGCCGCCCTCGCCGCGGGCGCCCTCGTGGGCGCCCTCTGCGAGCTCGTGCTCCTTCGCCCCCTGCGGCGCGAGTCCATCGATACCGTCATGCTGGTGATGATCGGCGTCTGGATCGCCATGCAGAACGCCGAGCTCCTCGCGTGGGGCGGCGTGGCGAAGTCGATCCCCCACCCCTTTCCCACGGAGCCGCTCACGCTGGGGCCGCTCAACATCGCGGCCCTGCGCGTGTTCGTGGTGGTCACCGCCTTCGCGCTCATCGGCGGCGCGTACCTGCTCATTCACCGCACGCGCTTCGGCACCGCCATGCGCGCAACCTTCCAGGATCGCGACACGGCCGCCCTCATGGGCGTGCCCATCGCGCGCGTGCACACGGCCACCTTCGCCTTCGGCTCCGCGCTGGCGGCGGCGGCGGGCGCGCTGCTCGGACCCATCTTCCTCGCCTATCCCTCGATGGGCGATCTCGCCTCGCAAAAAGCGTTCTCGGTGGTGATCCTGGGCGGGCTCGGCAACCTCCTCGGCGCCACCCTCGGCGGCTTGCTGCTCGGAATCGCGGAAGAGCTGGGTGCCGGCTACATCTCCTCCGGCTACCGGGACGCCGTGGGGTTCGTGGCCATCATCCTCGTGCTGCTCTTCCGCCCCGCCGGGCTCTTCGCGCGCTCCGAACGCATCGGATGATGCGTCGCGCGATCCTCGGCGTGGGCGCGCTCACGGCGCTCACGCTGCCCCTCTGGGTCCCGAACCCGTATCACCTGCACATCACGATCATGGCGGGCATCTTCGTCATGCTCGCGCTCAGCCTGAACCTGCTCCTCGGCTACACGGGGCAGCTCTCGCTCGGCCACGCCGCCTTCTTCGGCATCGGCGCCTACACCTCCGCCCTCCTCGCCCTCAAGCTCGAGTGGCCCTTCTGGCTCGCGATGCCGAGCGCCGCGCTGCTGTCCGGCGGCGCCGGCTGGGCCATCGGCAGGCTCGCGCTCAAGCTGCGGGGCGCCTATTTCGTCCTCGTCACCATCAGCTTCGCAGGCGTGATCTCGCTCGTCAGCATCAACTGGATGGAGCTCACCAACGGCCCCCTCGGGCTGCCGGGCGTCCCCGCGCCGGACTTCGGCCCGTGGACGCTGCGCACGAAGAGCCAGATGTACTACCTCGTCCTCGCGGGCGCCGCGCTGTCGTATCTCGTGTGCCACCGGCTCGTGCACTCACGTATCGGACGCGCGTTCCTCGCCCTGCGCGAGAACGAGCCGCTCGCGGAGTCAGTGGGCGTGGACGGCACGCGCTACCTGGTGCTGGCGGCGGTGGTGAGCGCGGCGATGGCGGGCGTGGCGGGCAGCTTCTACGCGCACTACACGCGCTTCGTCAGCCCCGAGGTCTTCCTCTTCACCTACACGATCACCATGGTCATCATGGTGGTGGCCGGCGGCAAGGGCACGCTCGCGGGTCCGGTGGTGGGCGCGCTGCTCTTCACGGCGCTGCCGGAAGCGCTGCGCGAGGCGATGGGCTGGCAGTGGCAGATGCTCGCCTACGGCGTCCTCCTCGTGCTCCTGCTCTTCTTCCTGCCGCGCGGGATCGTGCCCACGCTCGCCGCATGGCGCCGACCCTAGGCCTTGCCGTCGAGGATCTCGCCGTCGACTTCGGCGGCGTGGCCGCCCTCGCCGGCGTGACGTTCTCGGTGCGGCCGGGCACCATCACGAGCCTGATCGGTCCCAACGGGGCCGGCAAGACGACCGCCTTCAATGCCATCACGGGCTACCTGCGGCCCACGCGCGGCCGCGTCAGCTTCGACGGCACGCGCATCACGGGACGGCGCCCCTCGGACATCGCGCGACAGGGCGTGGTACGCACGTTCCAGAAGACGAGCGTCTTCCCCGCCCTCGGCGTGCGCGACAACGTGATGATCGGCCTCCACCTGCGCGGGCAGGCGGGCGTGCTCGGCATCCTCGCACGCGCGCGCCGCGTGCGGGAAGAAGAAGCCCGGCTGGCGGAGGAGGCGGCCGCGATCATCGCCTTCGTCGGGCTCGAGCACCGCCCGCGCGAGGCCGCCAGCGATTTGCCCTACGGCGAGCAGCGGCTGGTGGAGCTGGCCGTCGCCCTCGCTGCGCGCCCGCGCATGCTGCTCCTCGACGAGCCCGCCGCCGGCATGACGGGCGCTGAAAAAGAGCGGCTGATGGGCCTCATCCGCCGCATCCGCGAGCAGGGCCTCACCGTGTTCGTGGTCGAGCACGACATGCGGCTGGTCATGGGCGTGTCCGACACCGTGATCGTCCTCAACCACGGGCGCGTGATCGCGGAGGGCGCCCCCGCCGCCATCCAGGGCCATCCCGACGTCATCCGCGCCTACCTCGGCTCTGCCCGTGCTCACGATTGAGGGATTGCGCGCTTCCTACGGGCCGGTGGAGGCGCTGCGCGGCCTCGACATGGAGGTGCGCGCGGGCGAGCTCGTGTGCCTGCTCGGCGCCAACGGCGCCGGCAAGTCGTCCACGCTGCGCGCGATCTCGGGACTGCTGCGCGCGACGGCCGGCCGCATCGCGCTCGACGGCCGCGACATCCACCGCCTGGAGCCCGCGGCCATTCTCAGGGCGGGCATCGCGCATTGCCCCGAAGGCCGGCGCGTGTTCCCGCACCTGACGGTGGAGGAGAACCTCGCGATGGGCGCCTACGTGCGGCGGGACGCCCGCGCGATCGCGAGCGATCTCGAGCGCGTGTGCGAGCACTTCCCCGTGCTCGCCGAGCGCCGACGCCAGGCGGCGGGGACACTCTCGGGCGGCGAGCAGCAGATGCTCGCCATCGGCCGCGCGCTGATGGCCCGGCCGCGGCTCGTGCTTTTCGACGAGCCCTCCCTCGGGTTGGCGCCGACGATGGTCGAGACCACGTTCGCCATCATCGCGGGCATCCGCGCGCAGGGCACCACGGTGCTCATGGTGGAGCAAAACGCGTATCTCGCGCTCCGCATGGCGGACCGCGCCTACGTCATGGAGACGGGCAAGATCGTGCTCGGCGGCCTCGCGCGCGATCTACTCGACGACGACCACGTCCGTCGCGCCTACCTCGGCGGCTGAGCGTTCCGCGCCGACTGCAGCAGCTCGAAGATCCGCCCGCTCGTGAGCGGCACCTGATCCACCTGCACGCCCCACGGCGCCAGCGCGTCCTCGACCGCGTTCGCGATCGCCGCCGCGGGCGCGATCACACCGCTCTCGCCGACCCCTTTGATGCCGAGCGGATTCACGATCGACGGGAAATCCAGGTGGTCCACCTCGAAGGCGGGCACGTCCGCCGCGCGCGGCAGCGCATAGTCCATCAACGTGCCCGTGAGCAGCTGCCCGGCGGGGTCGTACACGAGCGATTCCATCAGCGCGCTGCCGATGCCCTGCGCCATGCCGCCGTGCAGCTGTCCTTCCACGATCATCGGGTTGATGGGCGTGCCGCAGTCGTGCATGGCGACGTGGCGCAGCAGCCGCAGCGCGCACGTCTGCACGTCCACCTCCACCACCACGGCCTGCACCCCGAACGCCCAGGTGACCGAGTCGGGGTAGAAGAAGGCGCACGCGCTGAGTCCCGGCCCCGAGGTGCGGGAGAGCGCGCGGCTTCTCACCGCGGCCCGCGCCACCTCCGTCAGCCTCACGCCGCGATCGGGCATGCCCTTGACGTGCACGCGCCCGCCCGCGAGCAGCAGGTCGTCCGCCGCGCACTCCAGCAGCTCGGCGGCGACGAGCTTCGCCTTGGCGGCGACATCGAGCGCGGCGCGCGCGACGGCGGGCCCCGCGACGGCCGCCACGCGGCTGGCGATGGTCCCCATCCCGTAGCCGATGGCCTGCGTGTCGCCGCCCACGACCACCACGTCCTCCACCGTGACGCCGAGCCGGTCGGCGCAGATCTGCGCCAGGCTCGTCTCGTGGCCCTGCCCCTGCGCCGAAACACCGATGTGGACGAACACGGTACCCGATGACGGATCCACGGTGATGTCGGCGCCTTCGAACGGTCCGAGGCCCGTGCCTTCGACGTACGCGCAGAGCCCGATGCCGAGCGGCCGCAGCGGGTCGCGGCGACGCTTCTGCTCCTCGCGCCACGTCGCATAGCCGACGCGCTCCAGCGCGCGGTCGAAGGCGGCGACGTAGTCGGACGGATCGTAGGTGATCGGCACGCCGTCACGGTACGTGAGGCCCGAGCGGAACGGCATCTCGTGGTGACGGATCATATTGCGGCGCCTGAGCTCGGCCGGATCCATGTGGAGTCGGCGCGCGGCGCGGTCGAGGAGCCGATCGAGCACGAAGGCGGCCTCGGGGCGGCCGGCGCCGCGGTAGGCCGCCGCGAACGTCTTGTGCGTGACCACGTTGTGGCCGACCCCGCGGTAGTTCGGAACGCGATAGGGCCCCGGCAGATGGTTGATGGTGTTGAGCGTGATCGCCTCTCCGAGCGTGGGCGCCGCCCCGTGATCCCTCGTGAACTCCGTCTCGAGGGCCACGATGGTGCCGTCCGCGCGAAGGCCGAGGCGCGCCTGGTGCTCCTGGTCGCGATCGGGGGCGCTGCTGAGCAGGTGCTCACGCCGGGTCTCGATCCACTTGACGGGCTTGCCCACGTGCCGCGCCACCGCGGGCACCAGAATGTCCTCCGGGTAGACGTGTCCCTTCACGCCGAAGCCGCCGCCGACCTCGGGGACGATCACGCGCACATGCTGCTCGGACATCGACAGCACGCCCGCGATCGCACTGCGCACCGCGAACGGCACCTGGGTCGAGCTCCACACCGTCAGGCCCGGTCCCGTCGCGTCAGGAGCGGCGAGCACCCCGCGGCCTTCGATCGGCATCCCGGCCACGCGCGGGTACTTGAACCGCCCTTCCACCACGACATCGGCCCCGGCGAAACCCGCCGCGGCATCGCCGCAGCCGCTCACGGTGGTCGGACAGACGTTACCCGGCCACTCGTCGTGTACGCGCGGCGCGTCCGGCTTCCTGGCGTCCGTCACGGTGACGGCGGCGGGGAGCGGCTCGTATTCGACGACGACGGCATCCACGCCGTCCGCGGCCCGGTACGCGTCGGCAGCGACCACGACGGCGATCAGCTCCCCGGCGTACCGCGCGCGCGCGCCGGCGAGCACCGGATGGCGATAGGGAGGGAAGTGACGCTCGGGCACCAGCGGAGGCACGGAGGCGGCGAGCTCCGGCAGGTCGGCCAGCGTCAGCACCGCGACAACGCCGGGCACCTTCAGCGCGGCGGCCGCGTCGACGCCCCGGATGCGGGCGTGGGCGTGCAGGCTTCGCACGAGGCCAAGGCACAGCATGCCCGGCATCACGAGGTCGTCGGCGTACCGCCCGCCACCCCGCAGGAGACGACCGTCCTCCTTGCGCTTGACCGACCTGCCGACGAGCGTGCCGTCAGCCCGTCCGGAGATGCTCATCGCGCCGTGACTGCAGCCCCTGGTCGACGTACGTCATCAAGTTCGGCGTGGCGCGGCCAAGCATCACCTGCATGTAGGCGGGCTCGAGGCCGACGTTCTGGAATCCGTGAATCACGTTGGCGGGGCAGGACACGCAGTCCCACGGCCCGAGCGTGGCTTCCACCCGCTTGCCCGCGGTGTCCTCGAAGAAGACGAGCACTTTGCCTTCGAGAACGAAGAAGACTTCCTCCACTTCGTGGGTGTGCGGCGCATTGCCCTGGCCGGGCGGCACGAACATGATGCTGAGCGTGAAGTGATCGGCGGGGATGGCGTGAGCATCCGCTTTGCCCGAGGCGCCCGAGCCGATGAACCGGTGCTGCGCGCGCCGAAACCCTTCCACCCGCGCATCCGCAAAGGCGTCCCAGTCGGCTTTGCGGTCGACGAACCGCGCCACCTGCCGCTTCAGCAGCTCGTCGAGACTGACCTGCATGACCGCTCCCCCCTGCGCTTCAGCGCTGGCTCGACCGTCAGGCGCGCGGCATCGTCATGTCGACGACGCGATAGAGTGCGAAGAATATTGGACGACGTTGCCGCTGTCAACGCGCGGCGGCGTGAAACGCCGACTTACAGCGCGCGCAGGAAGGCGGCGAGATCCGACCGCTCGGCCGGCGTGAGGCCGATGCCGAACTGCTGATCGTAGAATGCGACGACGTCGTCGAGGGTGGCGGCGGAGCCGTTGTGGAAGTACGGCGGCCGCGCCGCGAGGCCCCGGAGGGTCGGCACCTTGAATTTGCCGATGTCCTGGCACCGGCCGGTGATCAGACCGAGCCCGGGGTCGGTCGTCACGCGCGTCTGGCCCGCGAGCGCACCCGAAACGCACCTGAAGGTATAGAGGGGCAGATCGGGCGTCCGCCGCTCCGCGGCGCTCACGCCGACGTTGAACAGAAGCGCCGTCGAGCTGCTGCCGGCGTTGGGCGCGTTGTGACAGGAAGAGCACGTCGATCTCCGCGTCGTGAAGGTCTTGCCGTTGAAGACCTCCTGCCCGCGCGCGATGGCCTGGCGCGCGGCGCTGTGGGGCCCGTCCGCCGTGCTCCATGCATCGAAGAGCGTGAACGCGCGCGCGGTCGGGGGCGCGCCCGTCGGGTCCTGGGCGCTGTTGATGCCGAGCCAGAAGGGCTGGCGCGCGAGCAGCTGCGGTCCGCCTTCGGCCCCTTTGGCGTGGAGGCTGCTCGCCGCGTCGTCCCTCGTCTGCGCGGTGAAGAGCTCGATCTCGAAGTCCACGATGGTCGTTCGCACAGAGGGCGCCAGGGGTGCGCCCGCGGCGTGGCCCATGGTGGCGGCGTTCGCCTGGTCCTCGAGGTTGAATCGCATGCTCTGGCCGGCAAATGTCTCGCGCCCGTCCCACATGACGGTGCTGAGGAACGCCAGATTCGTCGACGGCAGCGGGCGGCGGAAGAGCGACAGCTCGGTGGCGCTCGCATAGCCATAGGGATCGTCCACGCTCTCGAGCGTGAAGTCGGCGCCCGCCGGCACCGGCAGGCCTACACGGATGAGGCCCTTCGACAGAAGCAGGGCGTACGCCGCGCGGCGTGCCCGCCCGGTGGATACGTCCGCGTCCGGCGAGACGCTGCCATCATTGGTGCGGAAGATCGGGTCCTGGCCACGCGAGCTCCTGAAGCGCGCCTGCACGCTTGCCGGCGTCACGGACCAGCCGTCGGCCGGCGCGTGACAGGTCACGCACGTACGGCCGTTAGTGCCGAGGCTCTGGAAGAATGGGTGGTCGACCCTGACGGGAGACGTGTCGAGAATCGTCGCCGCCATGCCGGAGTCGTTGAGCGCGGTGAAGTAGGTCGAAAGAAAGCGGCCGGCGCCGATCACCCCCATGCCCAGGATGACGATCGCGCTCGCGAGCAGAACCTTGTGAACACCTCGCCACAAGCTCACACCGTATTCAAAGGCAAGCTTCGTGCCGAACCGTGGCGCGAGCGATCTCGCGGATTTCGGGCCGAATTCACGAAGAATGCGCAGCGGATTACCAGCCGGTAAGCACCGATCGTTAGCGTCCCGGCTGCGGTCCGCCGTGTCGATCGCGTCCCTTGTCGGGCCGCGCCTGGCGCTGGGAAGCGCGATCGAGCCACACATGGTAGACGACGACCGTGGCCAGCAGCAGGACCACGAGCAGAACCATAGCCACCCGAACACCGAAATCCATCTGGGGCATGCGCGTCCTCCCTGGAGTCGAGACTCGCTACGCGGACAGGCGACGGGTCGTGGGACCGACAAGCGATCCCGACGACGATCGGACGGGCCGCTCGAACCGTGTGGTGAGCGGGCTACGCTGCGGGCGGGGCGCGGGTGATGCCGGCGAGGTCGGTGGTCGTGCGGGCGGCGACGACCGCGAGATGGAGTGCGAGCGGCGCCGACTGGGCCGCCGCCGCGCGCGTCGACTGGCGCGCCTCTCGCGTGGGATCGGCGACAGGCGTCGCGCCCGAGGCCAGCTCATCGAGCACCTGCGTCGCGGGATTGTCGAAGGACAGGACGGCGCCGCGCCACAGGATGCTCAGCGAGGCGCGCGGCGACTCGAGCTGGACGAGCGCAACGAGGGTGAGGAGGACGAGGGCGACGCGCGCGGGCTTCATGGCTGCGGTGGACTGTATTTCACTCGCCGGGCCACCGCAAGGCCTCGGCCTCGTGCCGGTCGCAGATACCGTGCGTGGTGGCGGCATCCTCGAGCGGAGCTTGCTCCCGGAGAAACGCGGGGCCGCCGTCCCGCTCGCACCACGCGCAGACAACCCGCCGGCTCAGATCCTTTGCGGCGCTCTCTCGGTGGCCTGGACGATCGCCTGTCTCAGCGCATCCAGGGTCACCGGCTTGCTCACGACAGTCTTGACGCCCGCGGGCTTCTCACCCTTGGCGGCCATGAGGTCGCCGAAGCCGGTCAGCATGATGATCGGCTTGTCAGGCGCGATGCCGATGATGGCCGCGGCAAGCTGGTCTCCGCCCATCTCCGGCATGGCGCGGTCGGTGATGACGAGATCGAACCAGCCGGACATGAACTTGTCGATGCCCTCGCGTCCGTTGCTCGCGCTGTCCACCGTGTGGCCTTCGCTGCTCAGCTGATGCGTGATCACGGTGCGCACGGCGGCCTCGTCCTCGACGAGGAGGATGCGCAGGCGGCGCGGCGCCTCCTGCGGCCGCGACGGCGCCGTCAGCGGCGGCGCGCTCGCGTGGCGGGGCAGGCGGGCAATGACCGTGGTGCCGTGGCCGACGCGGCTCTCGACCGCCATCGTTCCACCGTGCCGCTCGATGATGGTGTTCACGAGCGCCAGGCCGAGTCCGGTCCCCTGCTTGCCCTTCGTGGAGAAGAAGGGCTCCAGGCAACGCTGGCGCACCTCGTCCGTCATGCCGCTGCCCGTATCGCACACATCGAGGACGACCTGGTCGCCCTCCGGCCGGGCGCGCAGCGTGATGGTGCCGCCCTCGGGCATGGCGTCCACGGCGTTGAAAATGAGGTTGGTCAGCATCTCGCGCATCTGCGAGCCTTCCGCGGCGACGAGCGGCAGCCCCTCGGCCACCTCGGTGGTGACGTCGATCATGACGCCCTTGGCCTGCGCCTGCGTCCGCCACCGCGGCTGGGTCAGGGCCACCGCCTGCTCGATGCACCGCGCGATGTTCGCCGCCGCTTGCATGTCGCTCTCGGGACGATCGCGGTAGAGGTCGCCCAACCGACGGACCACGGCGGCGGCATCCTGGGCGGCCGTGTTGATGAGCTGCAGGTACCGGTCGCGCTGGTCCTCGGTGGTGTCGGGGCCGCGCAGCAGCAATTCGCTGAAGCCCACGATGGGCGACAGCGTGTTGTTGAAGTCGTGCGCGATGCCGCTGGCCATCTGCCCCACCGCCCGCAGGCGCTCCTGCTGGAGCATCTGCCGCTGGGTCGCCTTCAGCTCGGCGATCGCCTCTTCGAGCTGGCGATGGCTACGCTGCAGCGCCGCCGCCGCCCGGTGGCGCTCGGTGACGTCGTTGAAGCTGACGACGAGGCCCGTCAGCCGCGAGCGCTCGATCATGGGCGTGGTCACGTAGTCGACGGAGAAGTAGCTGCCGTTGCGCCGCGCGAAGATCTCGTCCGTCGCGCGGCGGGCCCGGCCGTCCGTGAGCGGCGCGAAAATCGGCCACTCCTCGAGCGGGATGGGGGCGCCGTCGGGCTCGAGCTGCCGCAGCACCGTCTCCACGGGCGTGCCGATGACCCGCGGCGCGTCGACGTCGAGCATGGTGGCGGCGGCGGGATTGATGAAGATGATGCGCCCGTCCATGTCGAGACCGAAGATGCCTTCGCCCGCCACTTCCAGGATGAGCGCCGTCTGCGCAAAGGCGCGCTCGTTGAACCGCCACGCGATGACGCTGCCCACGCACGAGGCGAGCACGAAGCCGGCATGAATGGCGGCCCACGTCCACGGCGATCTGTAGGCGGCGGCGTGGTTGTAGACCTCGGTCGGCCAGATCACGCCCACGACCCCGTGATGGACGGCGACGAACGCGACGGCCAGCAGGTAAGGGATCCAGTCCTGAAAGAGCGCCAGGAAGGCGAGCATGACGAAGAAATGGAAATGCGCCTCGATGTACCCGCCGGACAGGTGCACGAGAATGCCCGAGGCGCTCATGAGGCCGAAGCCGACCGCGGTGGCCTGAAAGGTCCGACTCGCTCGCGGCCAGCATGCGAGGGCGGCGAAGAAGGCCACCGCGAGCCCTTCCGCCGCCGTGTGCAGCACGGTCCCGTGGCGCAGGATCGCCGCCAGGCTGAGCTCCCACCGGTGACCGAGGAGAGGCCCCGCCGCGACGATGGCGGCGGCGTGGAACCAGACGAGCCCGACGAGGAACCGGCGGCGGCCACGCCACACCTTCTCCGGCAGTGAGCCGCCCGAAGGCACGAGCGACCAGATGTGGTCCAGCGTGGTGGCGACGGTCTTCTGGCTCGGAACGAGTCGCATGCAGTGACCTCCGAGTGAGACAGAGCAAAGACAATGCCCGGCCTGACGACACCGCGATTTCAGAGACTTGCGTCGATACGCGCTGGAGGATCGCGCGCATCCGCATAGGAATTGGCCGCGCACATGCCACGTTGGCTCGCCGCCGGTTGCCCCGCACGCGGAAGCTCGCTATAAACAGGCACGACATCGACGCAGGGGGGCACGTGCATGGCGAAGCTGGCGCTCCGGGTGAATGGCGGCAACCGGGAGGTGGAGTCGGACGATCCGGATGTGCCGCTGCTCTATCTGCTGCGAAACGACCTCGGCCTGACGGGCACGAAGTTCGGCTGCGGCCTCGCGCGATGCGGCGCCTGCACCGTGCTCGTCGACGGGCGCGCGGTCCGCTCGTGCAGCACGCCCGCGCGCGCGGTGGTGGGTCGCGAGGTGCTGACGATCGAGGGGCTCGGCTCGCCCGATCGGCCCGATGCCCTCCAGGCGGCGTTCATCGCGGAGCAGGCCGCGCAGTGCGGCTACTGCACGGCGGGCATGGTGATGACCGCGCGCGCCCTCCTCGCCGGCACGCCGCGCCCGAGTGAGCCGCAGGTGCGCGAGGCGCTCGCCGGCAATCTGTGCCGCTGCGGCAGCCACGCCCGCGTGATCCGCGCGGTGCTCCGCGCCGCCGCCGCCACGCCGGGAGGACGCTGAGATGGACGCGCCACACATCTCACGACGGACCTTCCTCGCCGCGGGCGGGGTACTGATCGTCGGTCTCGGGCTCGACGGGGGCGGGCGCGCGCGCGCCCAGACGCTGCCGGGCGCCGATCGCTTCCTCGGCAAGTCGCTGGCGCCGGATGCCGTCGATTCCTTCCTGGCCGTGCACGCCGACGGCTCCGTGACCGTCTTCACCGGCAAGGTGGACATCGGCACCGGCGGGCGCATCGCGATGCGCCAGCTCGTGGGGGAGGAGCTCGACATTCCGCTCGAGCGCATCGCCATGATCGAGGGTGACACCGCGCTCACGCCGAATCAGGGCGCCACCGCGGGCAGCTATGGCATCGCCCGCGGCGGCACGCAGCTCCGCCAGGCAGCGGCCACCGCGCGCCAGGCGCTGCTCGCG
This sequence comes from uncultured bacterium, assembly GCA_964419375.1. Classification (GTDB taxonomy): domain Bacteria; phylum Methylomirabilota; class Methylomirabilia; order Rokubacteriales; family CSP1-6; genus JBBDXO01. Next base: position 143 of record CAYQQT010000019.1, on the reverse strand, counting down.
CAGGCGGCGACGCGGTTGGGCCAGCCGGTAAGCGACCTCGAGGTCGCCGACGGCGTCGTGCGCGGCAAGAGCGGCGGCGCCTCGGTCACCTACGGCGAGCTGATCGGCGATCGCGCCTTCAACGTGAAGATCGATGCCGCCGC
>CAYQQT010000018.1:0-17212 GCA_964419375.1 uncultured bacterium | reverse complement strand
ACCGTCGTGGGCTGCGCGGGGCTGCTCGCGCTGCTCATCGCCTCCGCGCAGTCGTTGCGCCCGCGCGTCGTGGAGGCGGCGCGCGCGTCAGCGCCGGCGACGTGGACGGCCGTCTTTGCGCTGGCGGCGGTGGGCAGTGTATGGCCGATTGACGCGTGGCTCGTGCTGTCGACGGCGCTGGGATTGGCGGCGTGCGCGTGGGCCGCGCCGTTGCTCGCGGCCGGCGACCAGGAAGAGGAGGGTGGGTGGAGTCCCGCGGCGCTGGGGTCGATCACGGGCGCGCTCGCGTTCGGCGCGCTTGCGGCTCTCGCCGCGCGCCTGCCCGACTGGGCAGGCGGCATCGGCGATTACCCGGCGCTGCTGGCGGCCCCGGTGGCGTGGGCGGTCGCGTTTACGGCGCGACGCCCTTCAGCTCGCAGAGCCGGCGGTACTGCGCGTTCGCCTTCCGGGACTTCGGGCCCGTGAAAGGCAGGGGCGACATCCCCCACAGCCACTCCGGGCGAAGCTCCCCCCAGAACGCCTGGCTCACGTCTGTGGGCCGGACGCCGGCGGCGCCGATGACGGCTTCGACGTGGACGGGGTGCCGCAGCGGCTTCTCTGCGTAGTGCTCGGCCACGAACTGCTCGTAGACGTTCCTGATAGGGCTCTGCATCGGATGCTCCTCCCTCGTCCGAAGTACTCAGCCCCCTGTGAGTAGCAACGTGATTGCCAAACCCGACAGGGTGGAACGTGTCGATTTTCCGGTCGTTGAAAGAATCGACATCGGGGCGTTCTGGCGAGGGGACGGGAGAATGTCCGTGGAGACCCTCACCTGTTGGCAAGACCCCGCGGGGCTGACACAATAGGCCGTCATGGCCAGTGATCGCATCATCGTTCGGGGCGCCCGGGAGCATAACCTCAAGAACATCGACGTCGAGCTGCCGCGCGACCAGCTGGTCGTGATCACGGGTCTCTCCGGCTCCGGCAAGTCGTCGCTCGCCTTCGACACCATTTACGCCGAAGGGCAGCGCCGTTACGTGGAGTCCCTTTCCGCGTACGCGCGCCAGTTCCTGGAGCAGATGGAAAAGCCGGAGGTCGATTCCATCGAGGGGCTGTCCCCGGCCATCTCGATCGAGCAGAAGACGACCTCCAAGAACCCGCGCTCCACCGTCGGCACCGTCACCGAGATCTACGATTACCTGCGCGTGCTCTTCACGCGCATCGGGGTGCCGCACTGCCCCTCGTGCGGGCGGGTCATCGCCGCGCAGACCGTGCAGCAGATGGTGGACCGCATCCTCACGCTGCCGGCGGGGACGAAGCTGCTGCTGCTGGCCCCCGTCATCCGGGGCCGCAAGGGCGAGTACAAGAAACTCTTCTTCGACCTGCAGCGCTCGGGCTACTCGCGCGTGCGCGTCAATGGCACCATTCGCGAGCTCACGGAGACGATCGACCTCGACAAGAACAAGAAGCACACCATCGAGGTCGTCGTCGACCGCCTCGTGGTGAAGGAAGGCCTCGGCTCGCGCCTCGCCGACTCGCTGGAGACGGCGCTGCGCCTTGCCGACGGCGTCGTGCAAGCGGAGCCGCTCGACCTGGGGGAGTCGAGACCGGGGGAGTCGAGAGGGGGGAGTAGCCCCCCTCTCCAAAAAGAAAGGTACTCCACCGCCCCCATGCTGTTTTCCGAGCGCCTGGCGTGCGCCGAATGCGGGATCTCGCTGCCCGAAGTGTCGCCGCGGATGTTCTCCTTCAACAGCCCCTACGGCGCGTGCGCCGAGTGCGGGGGCATCGGCACGCGCTTCGAGATCGACCCCGAGCGGCTCGTGCCCAATCCCGCGCGCTCGCTGAAGGCGGGCGCGCTCGCGCCGTGGGCGGGACGGGAGCCGACCTACTTCCGGCAGACGCTGCAGGTGCTGGCCAAGCGCCATAAGTTCTCGCTCGAGGAGCCGTGGTCGAAGCTGAAGAAGAGCGTGCGCGAGGTGGTGCTGCACGGCGAGAAGGACGGCGACGGCTTCGAGGGCGTCGTGAAGCTGCTCGAGCGCCGCTATCGCGAGACGGATTCGGAAGACACGCGGCGCGAGATCGAGACGTTCATGGCCGAACGGCCGTGCCCGGCGTGTGGCGGCTCGCGACTGCGTCCGGAGTCGCTCGGGATGAAGATCGCGGGCAAGTCGATCGCGGACGTGGTTCGCTTCACCATCAAGCAGGCGGTGCCCTTCTTCGACAGCCTCGACCTCAGCGAGCGCGAAGCGACCATCGCCCGGCGCGTGCTCAAGGAGATCCGCGAGCGCCTCGGCTTCCTCGTCAACGTCGGCCTCGACTACCTCACCCTCGACCGTCCCGCGGCGACGCTCGCCGGCGGCGAAGGGCAGCGCATCCGGCTTGCCACGCAGATCGGCTCCAGCCTCGTGGGCGTCCTTTATATCCTCGACGAGCCGTCGATCGGCCTGCACCAGCGCGACAACCGCCGCCTGCTGGAGACGCTCAAGCGGCTGCGCGATCTCGGCAACACGGTGCTCGTGGTGGAGCACGACCAAGAAACCATCCAGGCGGCCGATTACGTGGTCGACCTCGGGCCCGGGGCGGGCGAGCTGGGCGGCCACATCGTCGCCGTGGGCACGCCCGACGAGATCATCGCCAATCCCGCTTCGCTCACGGGCCAGTACCTGTCGGGAGTCCGCCGCATCCCGGTGCCGGCGGAGCGCCGCGCGGGCACCGGGCACGCCATCACCATCCACGAGCCGCGCGAGCACAACCTGCAGGGGATGGCGGTGAAGATCCCGCTCGGCACGTTCACGTGCGTGACGGGCGTGTCGGGCTCCGGCAAGTCCACGCTCGTCAACGACATCCTCTACCGGGCCCTCGCGCAGATGCTGCACCGCGCGCAGGACCGCCCCGGCGCCCACACGCGCATCGAGGGCGCCCAGCACGTGGACAAGGTCGTCGACATCGACCAGTCGCCCATCGGGCGCACGCCGCGGTCCAATCCGGCGACGTACACGGGGGTGTTCACGTTCATCCGGACGCTGTTCGCGCGCACGACGGAGGCGCGCATGCGGGGCTACCAGCCCGGCCGTTTCTCGTTCAACGTCAAGGGCGGGCGCTGCGAGGCCTGCCAGGGCGACGGGCTCGTGAAGATCGAGATGCACTTCCTGCCCGACGTCTACGTCACCTGCGAGGTGTGCAAGGGCAAGCGCTACAACCGCGAGACGCTCGACGTCCGCTACAAGGGCAGCAGCATCGCCGACGTCCTCGACATGACCGTGCGCGAGGCGCTCGGCTTCTTCGACGCCGTCCCCGTCATCAAGTCGAAGCTGCAGACACTGGACGACGTGGGGCTCGAGTACATCCGGCTCGGGCAGGCGGCCACCACGCTGTCGGGCGGCGAGGCGCAGCGGGTCAAGCTCGCCACCGAGCTCTCGCGGCGGGCGACGGGGCGCACGCTCTACATCCTCGACGAGCCCACCACGGGCCTGCACTTCGCGGACATCCAGCGGCTCCTCGAAGTGTTGAATCGCCTGGTCGACCACGGCAACACGATCGTGATCATCGAGCATAATCTCGACGTCATCAAGACGGCGGACTGGGTGATCGACCTCGGTCCCGAGGGCGGCGACGAGGGCGGGCGCGTGGTGGCCGTGGGGACCCCGGAGGCGCTCGCGCTCCAGGCCGATCGCTCCTACACGGGCCAGTTCCTCGCGGCGGCGCTGAAGGGCTGAGCCATGCGCCGTACCAAGATCGTCTGCACGATCGGGCCCGCCAGCAGCAGCCTCGAGCAGCTCGACGCCCTCGCCGCCGCCGGCATGGACGTGGCGCGTCTCAACTTCTCGCACGGCACGCACGCCGAGCACGCGGACGTCATCCGCCGCATCCGCGGCGCCGACGAGCGGTGGGGCCGGCCCGTGGCGATACTACAAGATTTGCAGGGGCCGAAGATCCGCCTCGGCACCTTCGGCGACGGGGGCGGGGGCCGCGTCGACCTCGAGCCGGGGCGCCCCTTCACGCTGTCGCGCACGCCGTGCGTCGGCACCGCGCAGCGCGTGTTCGTCTCGCCGCCCGAGTACCTGACGGAGGTCAAGCGCGGCGACCAGATCCTGATGGACGACGGCATGATCCAGCTCCGCGTGGAGGAGACGACGCCCGACGAGGTGCGCTGCCGCGTGGTGGCGGGCGGGCGCATCAGCGACCACAAGGGCATTCAGCTCCCCCACGTCGATCTGCCCGTCTCCTGCCTGACCGCCAAGGACCGCAAAGACCTCATATTCGGCATCCAGCACGGCGTGGATTTCGTCGCCATCTCGTTCGTGCGCTCGGCCACCGACATCGCGGAGGTGCGCACGTTCCTCACCGAGCAGGGCGCCGACCTGCCCATCGTGGCCAAGCTCGAGCGGCAGGAGGTCATGCAGAACCTGCCCGGCATCCTCATGATGGTGGACGCGGTGATGGTGGCGCGCGGCGATCTCGGCCTGGACGTGCCGCTGGAGGACGTGCCGCACATCCAGAAAGAGATCATCCGCCAGGCGCGTGCGGCCAAGGTGCCCGTGATCGTGGCCACCCAGATGCTGGAGTCGATGGTGACGCACCTGCGCCCCACGCGCGCGGAGGTCTCCGACGTCACCACGGCCATCTTCGACGGCGCCGACGCCATCATGCTGTCGGCGGAGACGGCGAGCGGGCGCTACCCGGCAGAGGCGGTGGAAGTGATGGCGCGCGTGGCGGCGCGGGCGGAGGAAGCGACCGTCAACCTCGCGCCGCCGGCGCGCGTGCGCGGCGTGGTGGGCTTCCCGGAGGCGACCTCCGACGCGGCGGCGACGGCGGCGCGCGTGCTCAAGGCGCGCGCGATCGTCGCCTTCACGCAGTCGGGCTTCTCCGCGCGCCTCATCTCGCAGGAGCGCCCCGACGTGCCCATCATCGCGCTCACGCCGTTCGTGTCCGTGCGGCGGCGCCTCGCGCTCTCGTGGGGCGTGTCGTCGCGGCTCATCCGCAAGGTGGAGACGACGGACGAGATGGTGGAGGAAGTGGAGGCCACACTCCTCGGCGACGGCTCCGTGCGCGTCAACGATGTCATCGTCATCATCTCCGGCGCTCCCATGTGGGTGACGGGCACGACGAACCTCGTCAAGCTGCACCGGGTCGGGGAGCGGCGCTGAACCGTCGGGAACCTTTCTTCCGGCGTTTTTCCCTCACCCTCGCCGCGGTCGCCTCTGCGGTCGCCGTCCTCTGGGCGGTGGGCGGCGCCGCCCTCGTCGACCACGAGCCGCACCACCACGCCGTCGCCCTCGCCGCCGCCTTCGTGGCCGCGGTGGCGCTGCTCACGGCCGCTGTCCGCCACCGCGCGCCCTCGCTGCCGTCCGCGCCCGCGCTCGACCCCGAGATCGAGCGCCGCAACCAGGAGCTGGAGACGCTCTACGCCGCCGCCATCACGATGGCGAGCAGCCCCGATCTGCTCACCACCGCCGAGCACAGCCTGGACGTCATGCTCGCGGTGGCGCGCGTGGACGCGGCGAGGGTGTACCGCGTGGACTCCAACCGCTGCCACCTGATGCTCGTGGCCAGCCGCGGGCTGTCCGCCGAGCGCGTGGAGGGCGTGCGCAAGGTCGAAATCGCAAGCACGCGCCTGGGCGACGCCGCGCGCGACGGGCGTGTCACGCTCGCCTCCGTCGACACCGCCACCGAGCAGGCCGAGGTCGCGGCCTCCGGCGGCGCCACCCAATTGGCGCTGCCCATCCCGGTACAGGGTACGACGTGGGGCGTGGTGGCGCTCACGGCGACGCAGCGGCGCGTCTTCGACGGCGACGAGCTCACGCTGCTGGAGGCGGTCGCCCACCAGATGGGGCTGGCGGTGGCGCGCTCGTCGCTGTTCGCCGAGACCCAGGCCAAGAGCCGCCGTCTGGAAGCGCTCACGCGCATGGCGCAGACGCTGGCGGCGACGTTGTCGGCGGACGAGGTCGTGCAGCGCGTGGCGGCGGCCGCGCGCGAGCTGTTCGACGCCTTCGTGGCGCGGGTGTGGCTGCTCGACCCCGACGGCGAGCACCTGACCCTGCGCGGGGTGGCGGGTCCGGAGCCGCCCGCGGACAAGGTGCGGCGCATGCGCGTGGGGCAAGGGCTCGTGGGCACCATCGCCGCCACCCGCGCCCCCCTCACCATCGTGGACGTCACCGACGACTCCCGGACGCTGGACACGGGGCGCCTGCGCGCGGAAGGGCTGGTGTCGTTCGCGGGCGTGCCGCTGCTCGTGGGCGACCGCCTGCTGGGCGCGCTCGCCATCGCCGTGGGCGAGCGCCACCGGTACAGCGACGAGGAGATCGACGTCCTGCGCTCGCTGGGCGACCAGGCCGCCATCGCCCTTGACAACGCGCGCCACTTCTCGGAAGAGCAGACGCGGCACGCCTACCTCACCGCCCTCCTCGACATCAACAAGAAGATCGGCGCCATGGCGTCGATGGAGACGCTGCTCGGCTCCATCGCCGACGAGGCGGCGCGCCTGCTCGCCGTCGACAACGCGGGCTTCCGCCTCGTGGAGGGCGGCGAGCTCGTGGTGGCGGGCCTCGCGGGCACCGCCTCCCAGACGATGCTGCGGGAGCGGATCAAGTTCGGCGAGAGCTTCAGCGGCCAGGTGGTCGCGTCGGGCCGCACGCTGATGACGTCCATCGATTCGTTGTCGGGACTCATCCCCGAGCACCTCGCCGCCGACCTCCGTCTCGGCTACACGACGTATCTCGGCGTGCCGCTCACGGTGGGCGAGCGCATCATCGGCGTCCTCACGTTCCGCGCGCGCCGGGCTTTCACCGCGCGCGATCAGGAGCTGGCGGAGGCGTTCGCGGGCCAGGCCGCCATCGCCATCGAGCACCTGCGCCTGTTCGAGGAGGCCACGCGCCAGGCGGCGCGCATGCGTGCGCTCGCGGACGTGGGCCGGCTCTTCTCGGACAACCTCGATCCGGACGCCGTCGCCCAGCGCATCGCGGACAGCGTGCGCACGCTGCTGGGCGCGCTCTCCTCCGTCCTCTTCCGCCTCGATCCCGCCACGCAGGATCTGAGCGCCGTCGCCATCGCGGGCGACGTGGGCGAGCGCGCCCGGCACGACATCGTGCTGCACCGAGGCGAGGGCGCCGCCGGCCTCGCCATCATCGAGGGCCGTCCCGTGATGTCCGCCGACGTGCGGGCCGACGACCGCTTGACGCTGCGCCCCGAGATGGCGCAGTGGGCGGAAGGCGCGTTCTTCGGCGCCGTGCTCGCGGTGCCCCTGGTGGTGCGGGAGCAGATCATCGGCGCCCTTGCCGTGCGTGACCGCGTGGGGCGCGTGTTCTCCCCGGAGGAGATCCGGCTTGCCCAGGCCTTCGCCGACCAGGCCGCGCTGGTCCTCTCGAGCGCGCAGCTCTACGCGGAGGCCACGCGCCGCCGCCACGAGGCGGAAGAGCTCGCGCGGCTGGCGCAGCGGCTCACGGAGAGCCTCGACGTCTCCGATGTGGTGGAGCGGACGGTGGAGAGCGTGGTGCCGCTCTTCGGCGCACAGTCTTCCGTGCTGCGCCTGCTGCAATCGGACGGCTCCCTCGTCGCCCTCGGCGTGGGGGGCCGCGCGCGGGAGACGATCGAGCCCGGCCACATCCTGCCCGCGGGGACGGGCGTGCTCGGTCGCGCCGTCGCCGAGGGCCGCGTGGTGTGGTCCGCCGACGTGCCCACCGACGACACGATCATCGTGTCGCACGACCTGCGATCGGTGATGCGGACCTCCGCCGACGGCGCGGTGCTCGCCGCGCCCCTGCGCGCGAAGGGTCTCGTGGTGGGCGCGCTCGGCATCGCCGACCGCCCGGGACGGATCTTCTCGGAGCAGGAAGGCGCGCTCTTACAGACGTTCGCCGACCAGGCGACGCTGGCGCTCGAGAACGCACGGCTGTTCTCGATGGAGCGGGCGCGGCGGCGGCAGATCTCGGCGCTCGCCGAGATCGAGCGCGAGCTGGCGGCCGAGCTCGACAGCGACCGCCTGCTCCAGCTCATCGTCGAGCGCGCCGCCAGCCTCTTCTCGTCCAACGGCGCCCTTTACGTGCTCGAGGAGGACGGCACGCTCGTCGCCCGCTCGTGGACGGGGACCACGGCGATGCCTCAGGAGCGGCTGGCGCCGGGGCAGGGTGTGGCGGGCGCGTGCGCCGAGCAGCGGCGCGGGCTCATCGTCAACGACTACGCGCGCTCGCCGCACGCGCTGCCCTCGTGGGTGGCGGCGGGGCTGCGCCACACGATCGCCCAGCCGCTGCTACTCCGCGATCGCCTGCTCGGCGTCATCGCCATCAACCGTGTGGGCGCGGAGGCGACGCCGTTGCTCGCGGAGGACCTCGCGCTGCTGGAGAGCTTCACGGCGCAGGCGGCGATCGCCATCGAGAACGCGCGTCTCTACGAGGCGGCCGACGTGCGGGCCAAGCGGTTGCGCACGCTCGCCCACCTCAACCACCTGGTGTCGTCGTCGCTCGACATGGCGGAGGTCCTCGGCGGCATCGCGCGCGCCGCGGGCGAGTTCATGGCCTCGCCCTTCGTCGGCTTCTGGGTCGCCGACGAGAGCGCGCACATGCTGCACCTGCGCGCGTATTCGACGGACGTCCCGGAGGAGGCGATCACCTTCACGGAGCTGCCCTTCGGGGAGGGCGCGGTGGGATGGGTGGCGGCGAACCGGCGCGCGGTGAGCATCCCCGAGATCTTCGGCGACGGCCGCTTCGCCAACCCGGAGTGGGCGCGCGCGCGCGGATTCACGAGCCTCTTCGCGGCGCCCATCATGCACCAGGCCTCACTGCTGGGCGTGCTCATGCTCCTGGGCCCGCGCCCCTACGACTTCGGCGCGGACGAGATGGAGCTGCTGCAGTCGTTCTCGGAGCAGGCGGCGGCCGCCATCCGCAACGCGCGCCTGTACGAGGAGGCGCGCGCGTACGCGGACCGGCTGCGCGCGCTCGAAGAGGTGAACCGGCTCGTGTCGTCCTCGCTCAACACGCAGGAGGTGCTCGAGAACCTCGCGCGCGCCATCGCGCAGTTCTTCGACGCCCCCTACGCGAGCGTGTGGGCGTACGAGCCCGTCACGCGGCGGCTGCGCCGGGCGCTCACCTACGGCGACGTCGAGCTCGCCCGCGAGCTGCGTGACGACCTCGCCCTCGGAGAGGACGCCGTGGGGTGGGCGGCCGAGCATCGCCAGCCCATTCTGTGGACGGATGTGCAGACCGACGCGCGGTTCATCGACGCCCCCCACATGCTCCGCCACGGCCTGCGCTGGATCACCGCCTACCCCATCGCCATCGGCGACCGGCTCGTGGGCGCCTTCTCGGTGCATCGCGCCGCCTCCTCGCCGGTGACGCCGGAGACCGCCTCGCTCATGGGGTCGCTCGCCGCCCAGGCCGCCGTCGCCCTCGAGAACGCGCGGCTGTATTCCGAGACCTCCCGGCGCCTCGCGGAGACGCGCTCCCTGCTCGAGGTGGCCGAGATCCTCAACTCCACGCTCGACTCGCGCCAGCTCCTCAAGCGCGTGGCGGTGAAGGTGGCCCAGGTGTGCCGCGTGGACCGCTGCTCGATGGAGCTGTGGGAAGGCGACCGCGTGGTGCCCCTCATGTCGCAGTTCGCGGATGGGCGCCGGGCGCCCGCGTTGTGGCAGGCGTTCATGGCGCACCGTCCGTACACGCCGCGCGAGATTCCCGCCTACGCCCGCGCCATCGAGACGCGCCGCCCCGTGCTCATCGACGACACGCGCGACACCGATCTCATCCCGCCCGAGTGGGTGGAAGCCTACGGGATGCGCTCGTACATGGTGGTGCCGCTCATCCGCCACGACCAGGTGATCGGCGTGATGGACCTCGATTACGTCGAGCGCGCCACGCCCTTCCAGGACTGGCAGCAGGACCTGGCGCTCTCCATCGCGGGCCAGCTGGCGCTGTCGCTGGAGAACACCCGGCTCTATGCCGAGGCCCAGGAGCGGCTGCGGGAGACGACGATCCTGCTCGGCGTGGGGCGCGTGCTCTCGCAGCCGGATGCGGGCGACGATCTCATGCGCCGGGTGGCGGCGGAGGTGGCGAGGGCGTTCGGCGCCGACATGGCGGGCGCCTACCTGCTCGACGCGCGGCGCGAGCACCTCTACCCGGTGGGCGGCTACCACGTGCCCAAGCAGCTCATGGAGGCGTTCGAGCGCAAGCCCATCGTGCTCGCGCGCTTCCCCGCACTGCTCGCGTCCTGGCGCAGCGGCCGCGCCGTCTGGAGCAGCGACGTGCTCGCCGACGAGCGCTTCGCCGACGACTGGAAGGCGGGCCTGCCCCCGTTGTCCGCCCTCTTCGTGCCCACGCTCGCGCACGGCGAGCCGGTGGGCGGCCTCTTTCTCGTGTGGTGGCGGACGGGGCGCGCGTTCGAGCCGGCGGAGGTGCGCGTGCTGGAGGGCGTGGCGGGGCAGGTCGGCCTCGCCATGGAGAACGCCGAGCTCGCCCGCCAGACGCGGATCAAGCTCGCGGAGACGGAGACGCTGCTCTCCACGAGCCGCGCCCTCTCCACCACGCTCGACTTCTCGGGGCTCGTGCGCCACTTCCTCAAGACGGTGGCGGCGACGGTGGAGGCCGACTGCGTGGGCTCGTGGCTGGTGACCGACGACGGCGAGTGGATGGAGCCGCTCGCCGGCTACCGCGTGCCGCCCGAGCGGCTGGAATCGTTGCGCACCTTCCGCGTGTCGACCATCAAGCACGCCTTTTACGCGGAGGCGGCGCGGCGCAAGAAGCCGGTGTTCACGAGCGACGCCATGACCGACGCGCGCATTCCGTCGTACGTCCGCGAAGGCCTACCGCACCGCAGCCAGCTCTTCGTGCCCGTCATCGTGAAGGACCGGATGATCGCCGGCTTCGCCGCCGTGTGGTGGCAGCGGGCGCGTGAGTTCAGCGAGAGCGAGCTGGCGCTGATGGAGGCCATCGCCAACCAGGCGGGGGTGGCGCTCGAGAACGCGCGTCTCTTCGACGAAAACCGCCGCCGCGTGGAAGAGCTCTCGGTGCTGCACGACATGTCGCGCGAGGTGACGGGCCAGCTCGATCGCGCCGCGCTGCTGCAGGCGATCCGCCGTCAGGTGGCGCGGGTGCTGGACGTGAGCAACCTCGTCATCGCGCAGCGCGAGCCGGGCGCCGAGGACGTCGAGGTCGTCCTGCGCCTCGTGGACGGCGTGGAGGACACGAGCCCGCCCCTGCGCTACCCCCCGGGCGGGAGCGGGCTCACCTCGGTGGTGCTCGACACCGGCCGGCCCGTGCGCACCGACGATTACGCGGCGGAGTGCGCCCGCCGCGGGGTGGTGCCGGTGCCCGCCTCCGCGGAGCTGCGCCACTGGCTGGGCGTGCCGCTCACCGTGGGCGACCAGGTGTTCGGTGCCCTCGCCCTGCGCGGGGGGACGCGCGCCTTCACGGAAGGCGACGAGCGGCTGCTCACCAACATCGCCCATCTTGCCGCGCTCGCGCTCTCCAGCGCGCGCCTTTTCGAGGAGCGCACGCGCGCCTACGGCGAGCTGGCGGCGGCGCAGGACCAGCTCGTGCGGACCGAGAAGCTGCGCGCGCTCGGCGAGATGGCCTCCGGCGTCGCCCACGACTTCAACAACCTGCTCGCCTCCGTGCTCGGCCGCGCCCAGCTGCTGCTGCGCCGCGTGCAGGAGCCGCAGCTACGCCAGTGGCTGGAAGTCATCGAGCGCTCCGCGCTCGACGGGGCGCAGACGGTCAAGCGCCTGCAGGAGTTCACCCGCATCCGCCGTGACCAGCCGCTGGTGCCGCTGGACCTCAACCAGGTGGTGCGCGACGCCCTCGACATCACGCAGTCGCGCTGGCGCGAGGAGCCGCTCAGCCGCGGCATCGCCATCGAGGTGCGCACGATGCTGGGCGACTTCCCCCCGGTGGTGGGCGACGCCGCAGAGCTGCGGGAGGCGATGACCAACCTCATCCTCAACGCCGTCGACGCCATGCCGGAGGGCGGTACGCTGTCGCTCACGACGGCGGCGGTGGAGGACCGCATCGAGGTGACGGTGGCGGACAGCGGCGTCGGCATCCCCGCCGCCGTCCGCGACAAGATCTTCGACCCCTTCTTCACCACGAAGGGCCCGCAGGGCACGGGCCTCGGACTCTCGATGACGTACGGCATCATCTCGCGTCACGGCGCGTCCATCTCCGTCGAGAGCGAGGAGGGGCGGGGCTCCGCCTTCCGGATCGTGTTCCCGCCCGGCATGGAGGTGGCGCCGGTGGCGCCGGCGCCGCTCGTGGACGCGCGCCCCGTGCAGCCGATCAAGTGCCTGGTCGTGGACGACGAGCCCGCCGTGCGCGTGGTGCTCGGCGACATCCTCGAGTCTGCCGGCCACACGGCGGTCGTGGTCGGCGACGGCGCGGAGGCGATCGCGCGCTTTCGCGACGAGCCGTTCGACCTCGTTCTGACCGACCTCGCGATGCCGCGCGTGTCGGGCTGGCAGGTGGCCCGCGCCGTGAAGCAGATCGCGCCCCAGGTGCCCGTGTTCCTCGTGACCGGCTTCGGCGTGGAGCTGACGACCGAGGAGCGGCGCGCGCATGGGGTGGACCTCGTGCTCGTCAAGCCGCTGCAGATCCAGGAGATTCTCGATGCCGTGGCCGAGGTCGCGCGCGTGCGCGCCCGGAGCGGCGGACCGGAGGGACCTTGATGGCCTATCAGAGCCTGACTCTCGAGCGCAAGGACAACGTCGCCACCATCACGCTCAACCGGCCCGACGCCTTCAACGCCCTCAATCTGGGGCTGGGCCGCGATCTCTTTCACGCGTCGATCGAGGTGGACGAGGACCCCGAGGTCCGCTGCGTGGTGGTGACGGGCGCCGGCAAGGCGTTCTGCGCGGGCGGCGACGTGAAGGACTTCGTCGACAACCTGCCGCGCGTGGGCGCCCTCGTGAAGGAGCTCACGACGTACCTGCACAGCGCCGTCTCGCGCTTCTGCCGGACCGACAAGCCCGTGCTCATGGCCGTCAACGGCGTGGCGGCGGGCGGCGGGCTCAGCCTCGCGCTCTCCGGCGATCTGGTGGTGGCCACGGAGTCCGCGCGCTTCACCATGGCGTACTCGAAGATCGCGGCCACGCCGGACGGCTCGTCGTCCTACTTCCTGCCTCGGCTCATCGGCCTGCGTCGCACCATGGAGCTCTACTTCACGAACCGCGTGCTCACCGCGCGCGAGGCCTTCGACTGGGGGCTGGTCACGCGCGTGGTGCCCGACGCCGAGTTCAAGGCGGCGGTGGCGACGCTGGCGGGCGAGATGGCGCAAGGACCGTCACGGGCGTACGGCGGCGCCAAGCGGCTGTTCCACCAGTCGACGTGGGAATCGTTGGAGACCCAGATGGAGCTGGAGGCCCAGGCCATCGCGAACTCCGGCCGTACAGAGGACTTTCGCGCGGGCGTCACCGCGTTCGCCGAGAAGAAGAGTCCCGTCTTTCGCGGCCGGTGACCGGTGTAGGCTTGGGGCGGCCAGGAGGAGTCCTATGAGCGTCGTGAGGCCGCGAGTCTTTTATCGACCGGGGTGATCGTCGTGTTCCAAGACGAAGGAGCTGCTTTCGTCTTGGGGGGTCGAGTTCGACCCGGTCGACGTGCAGGGCAATCCGGCGGCGATGGACGAGCTGAAGCGGCTCGGAGTGCCGCTGGTGCCGGCGGTGGCGGTGGGCGACCGCGCGGTGCACGGCTGGAATCCGGAAGGATATGCCGCGCTGCTGGGCATCGCGTACACGCCGGCGGTGAAGTTCGCGCCCCTGGAGCTGGCGTCGCGCCTGGATCGGATCCTCGAATCGGCCGCGGCGCTCCTGTCGGTGCTCGACCGGCGCCAGGTAGAGTGGGAGCCGCCGGAGCGGCCGCGCAACCTGCGCGACCTCGGCTACCACGTCTTCCGCCTCTCGCTCGCGTACGTCGATGGGATGGACCTCGGACGCTTCCCCGAATCGTGGCTGCAGGAGACGGCGCCCGATGACCTGCGCGACGGCCCGGCCATCGCCCGCTACGGCGCCCTCGTGCGCGCGCGCCTCGGCGGCTGGTTCGAAGGGGCGGGCGGCGACGAGTACGCGCACACGATCGACGTCTACTACGGCCCGCAGTCAGGCCACGACCTGCTCGAGCGCACGACGTGGCACGCCGGGCAGCACGTGCGGCAGCTCTACGACCTCGCCTCGCGCCTGCGCGTCACTCCGCCGAAGCCCCTACCGGCCGACGCCCTGAAAGGGCTGCCACTGCCCGAAGCCGTCTGGTAGCTGTCCGAATATCGAGGAGCGCCCCGGCTTTGCCGGGGCGCTGCCGAGCGATCGGGGGGCTTGGGGGGCCCTTCGAGGCCCCCATCCAATCAATCGTCGTCGGTCCACGCCGCCGTGAGCTTGTGGGCCAGCCCGCGATGCCCCTTGAAGTAGTAGCCAAGCATCGCCGCCGCCGCGAGCAGGTTGCCGACGAAGACCGTCCACCCCGCCAGCTCGTCGAGCACCCACGAGGCGGCGATGATCACGGCGCCGAAGAAGAAGATCTCGAAGGCCGTGAACACGATGACGAGCGCGAAGATCAGCACCGGCTGGCGCTCGGCCCCCGCCATGAGGAAGGCGCCCAGGATGCCGAAGGCGATGAAGGCGAGCCCGTGCACGACGGTGTAGAGCAGCATGGCCTCCATCGGGTTCGTCTGCCGCAGGAGGGCGCCGCCGAGGAGCCGGGGCGTGCGCAGGGCCTCGCCGTGGATGGCGTCGATGACGAAGAACCAGAGGGCCACGGTGGCGGCGCCGAGAATGCCGGCCACCACGCCTTCCCGCAGCACGGCGCCCCAGGAGCCGATCAGCGTGCGCGGCAGCGCGCGGTGGGCGCGGAACAAGTACCAGAGCATCGCCACGGAGGCGAGCAGGTTGCCGATGAGCACCGCCCACCACACGAGGGCGCCCTGGATCGACCGGCCCATCGCACCCACCACGCCGAAGAAGAACGCCTCGAAGCAGGCGAAGAGGATCACGAAGCCGATGAAGAGCGCGGGCTCGCGCTCGCTGGCGGCCATGATGCTGGCCGCGATGACGCCGAACGCGATGAACGCCAGGCCGTGGAGGATCGTGTAGCCGACGATGGGCCCGAACGCCGGCTCCAGGCCGGCGGGGCTGTTCGGGCCGTGGAACACGGTGGCGCCGAGGAGGCCGGGCGTGAGGAAGGGGCGCCCGCGCAGGATGTCGAAGACGAAGAACCACACGGCGACGACGGCGGCGCCGATGAGGCCGGCGACGATGCCTTCCCGCAAGACCGACCGATCTGCGCGCGCCATGGGGACTCCCGGCGTCATGGTAGTCCCTCCGCAGTGCCGGCGGCAAGGTCGCGGGCCAGCCGCACTCCGTAGTCGGAGTAGCGCAGGTGCGGGGGCAGCGAGGAGCGGTGCGCCACCGGACTCCAGGGGTCCGCGTGGCGCCAGGCGCCGCCCCGGCTCACGCGCCGGCTTCCGGTGGCCGCGCCGCGCGGGCTGCGCGGCGGCGAGACCGCGTAGTAGCGGTCGTCGTACCAGTCGGCGCACCACTCGTGGCAGACGCCGGAGAGCGCGTACAGTCCGAGCCGGTTGGCGGGCGTCGCTCTCACGCGCGGCGGCCGGCTGTACGCGACATTGGGGCGGACGTCACCCCATGGGAACCGCGCGCCCTCGAGTCCGCCGCGCGCGGCCTTCTCCCATTCCGCCTCGGTGGGCAGGCGCGCCTCCGCCCACGCCGCGAAGGCGACGGCGTCGTCCCATGACAGCCCGACGACGGGCTGATCCGGCTCCGTGAAGCCCGGGGTCGTCCAGAAGGGTGGGGGCGGGGCCCCGGTGGCTTCGAGGTAGTGCGCGTACTGCGCGTTGGTCACCGGCGTGGGCGCGATGAGAAACGTGTCCACCCACACCTCGTGCGCGGGCGCTTCTACGGGATGGCCGCCGCTCCATCCCATCGTAAAGACACCCGCCGAGACCTCGACGAACGGCACGAGGATATAATGCCGCACATGAACGTCTCCCAACGCATGACACGGCTCGGCACCGAATCGGCATTCGAAGTCCTTGCGCGCGCCAAGGCGCTGGAGCGCGCGGGCAAGACGATCGTTCACCTGGAGATCGGCGAGCCCGATTTCGACACGCCCAAGCACATCAAGGACGCCGCCAAGCAGGCGCTCGACGCCGGGGCCACCCACTACGGACCCTCCGCGGGGCTGCCGGAGCTGCGCGAGGCGATCGCCAAGCACGTCGGGGAGACCCGCGGCGTGCCGGTGTCCCCGGAGCAGGTGGTCGTCACCCCCGGCGCCAAGCCGATCATGTTCTTCGTGATCATGGCGCTCGCCGCCGAGGGCGACGAGGTCATCTATCCCAACCCCGGCTTTCCCATCTACGAATCCGTGATCAACTTCGTGGGCGCCAAGCCCGTGCCCATTCCGTTGCGCGAGGAGACTGGCTTTGGGTTCGACCTCGACGTCTTCGAGCGCAGCGTGTCGCCGCGCACGAAGCTGATCATCATCAACTCTCCCGAGAACCCCACGGGCGGCGTGCTCGACCGCACGCAACTGCAGCGCATCGCGGAGATCGCGATCGCGCGCAAGATCCCCGTGCTCTCCGACGAGATCTACCGCCAGTTCCTCTACGAGGGTGAGTTCGCGTCGATCATGAGCCTGCCCGGCATGCACGGGCAGACCATCCTGCTCGACGGCTTCTCGAAGTCCTACGCGATGACGGGCTGGCGTCTGGGCTACGGCGTGATGCCGGTGGACCTCGCCGAGCACATCACGCGCCTGATGGTGAACTCCGCCTCGTGCACGGCCTCCTTCACCCAGCTCGCGGGCGTGGCCGCCCTGCAGGGCGACCAGACGCCGGTGACGCGCATGGTGGCCGAGTTCAAGCGGCGCCGCGATCTCATCGTGGACGGTCTGAATCTGCTGCCGGGCGTGAAGTGCGCCCGCCCGCGCGGCGCCTTCTACGTCTTCCCCAACGTCACGGGCACCGGGCGGTCGTCGAGCGAAGTGGCCGAGCGCATGCTGACGGAGGCGGGAGTGGCGGCGCTGTCGGGGGGCGCCTTCGGCGTCCACGGCGAGGGCTATCTGCGGCTCTCGTACGCCAACTCCGAAGCGAACCTGAAGCTGGCGCTGGAGCGGATGCGCCCGCTGTTCGAGAGCTTTACGCGCTGAGCCGCACCACCGTGGCGGCCGTGCTCGCCGACGGCCTGCTGCGCGCGGGCGCCACGCGACTGTTCGGCGAGGCGCGGGTGCTCGCCGGTGCGCCCGGGCTCGAGGTC
>CAYQQT010000017.1:1565-17295 GCA_964419375.1 uncultured bacterium | reverse complement strand
CGCCCGGATCAGCCGATCTCACATCGGCCCTAGTTCTTGTGACGGCCGAGCTCGGCCCCGGGGCGCGCCCCGCCCTCGTTTCTAGCGAGATCACGACAGCGGGCGCAGCCTGGCTTCCTCCGCAACCTCCGGCCCCTGATCAATCGTCAGACGAGAGTGGGATCACTCGTGGCTGTGCGAGGCGGGCATGCCTTGGACGGAGCGCTTTCGTCATCTGCACCATCGCACGACGCGAGCCCGTCTAGTGGGACACCGCTGCGGCCGGTCGATCGCACCCAGACTTCACCCAGGAATTACCAGGGGGTTGCTCCCGCACAACCGCTAAGGCGATCGCGCGCTGAGGGGGCGGCGACTCGCGTGTCGGGCAGGCTGTAGCGCAACGAGATGTCGATGGTTCAGCCGAGTCCACCCATCTGACAGACGATCCGCCACTGGGCTTCCGTAACCGGCTGGACCGACAGGCGGGGGAGCCTGACCAGCACCATGCCGGTGAGGCGTTGGTTCGCCTTGATCCGGTCGAGGCCGACCGGTGTCGACAGTTTCCGCACTGCGGCGACGTCGACGGCGCGCCAGGCGGAGTCAGTCGAATCTGGATGCGCCTCCGCGATCACCCTGACGATGCCGACGATCGCGCGCTCCTTGCCGGTGTGATAGAAGAATGCCTGCTCGCCCTTCTTCATGGCGCGCAGGTGGCTCTGGGCCGAGAAGTTGCGGATGCCTGTCCACTCCGCCCCGTCACGCCCTTTCGCGACCTGCTCGGCCCATGACCAATCGTCAGGCTCGGACTTCAGGAGCCAATATGCCATGGCACTCCATCCTCGTTCCCCGAGGCTGAGAGTCAGCGCCAGAGGGCCGCTGCCACACTACAGTAGCCGACCCGGCGGGCGTCGACGGGGATACGCAGACGACAGGCAAGGCGGTCATCCTACCGTCCTGAGCACGGTCGAGGATCACCTACGGTCCGGCCGTGGCCGTCGGTTCACCGAGCGAGAGCATCAGGCGATTGGCCCAGTTGAAGAAGGCCGCGGCGTGAATGACGTCGGCGATCGCCAGATCATCGAGCCCTGAGCGACGCAGGCGGTCGACGTGCTCCGGTCCGAACACGCTTGGCGTCGCGGTCAGCGCCACCGAGGCCGCGACGATGGCATTCCAGCGTTCTCCGAGATCGGCGGTGATGCCGGCGTCGAGCAGGCGCTGAACGTCGGCCTCGCGCTTCGAGTAGGTCACGGCGTGGCGCGCGTGCACCGAGGCACAGTAGAGGCACCCGTTGAAGCGGGACGTCGCGGCGGCGGCCAGCTCGCGCTCGGCCCGCGGCAGGCCGGCGTCGGGGTTGTAGAAGATGTCCTTATCTGTTCGCGTCCTGGCCTCCAGCGCGTCCGGGTCGCGGGCGAGGAGGCGGAAGTACGGCGATTTCACGCGCGCGGCGTCCACGAGACTCGCCATGTGGCGCTCGGTCATCGCATCGACGGCGAGCGGCTCGAGCCAGGGGAGCCAGTCGAGCTGGGCTCGGGTGAAGGCGGTCGGAACCGTGTGTTCCGGTGGCACCAGGACGCTATCGGTCATGTCGGGACCTCGCGCGTCAGGAACGGCCGGCCAGGATGCGCAATCCGGTGACCACCCGGATCTGGAAGGACAGGAAGGCGGCGATCTGGGAGAGCGTCACGATGTCGGTCGTGGACCAGCCGACGTCCAGCAGGGCCTGCAGCGCCGCCGGCGCGGCGTCGCGCGGGTGAAAGACGAGCATGTGCACGTGCTCGAATGCCGCGGCGAGGCGCGGACCGAGCGTCCGGCGGATCGCCGCTCCCACGCGATAGCTCAGGCCGGCACTGTCTTCGCCACTCAGCGGCCCCGCCGGGTAGCGGCCGTAGGGGCCGTTGGTCCTGGCCTGCGCGATGGCCGCGTCAACCGCTTCCTTCAGCGCCGCCGACGCGCCGCTCTCGGCGAGGTGCGCGGCGTAGTAGACCCCAATCGCCGTGGCACCATGCAGGCCAGCGACGAATGCGCCGACCGCAAAACGCTCCTGTGCGGTGACGTTGCCGGGCGCCTCCGGCGCGAACAACGCCCGATACGTCGCCTGCGCGTGAGTGCGCGCTTGCGGTCTCCGGGCGCGGATCGCGCTCAGGGGAGATCCCGGCGTGATCCCGACCAGCGCATCGATGACATCGGCGTCTGTCCCTGGCATCTTCATCGTCCTCTTGGCTCAGTGGTCACGCGACACGCCGGGTTCCCGCAGCATCCCGTCCCCAGCCGAGCGCGGGTGCTAACACCTCGGAGACCAGCTCGATCGATCTGAGGATGAAGGGATGCGGCGGATCGATCGAATGCACCTGAACTGCGACGTCCGTCGCCCGGGCGAGCGCGCTGTCCGTCTGGAGTGAGGCGACCACCCTGTCTGGCGTTCCGAGATGAACATCCATGGCGGCGATCATCCCGTCCAGCGATCCATCGCCGGTCGCGCGGCCCAGTCTGGCCAGGCGCGCGCGATGCCGCCCCAGCCCGATCTCGGCCAAACGCAGAGCTTCCTTGTTGTCATCGGCAACGAACACGGTGCGGGAGGCGAGGATGCGGGGCTCGCGGCCCTCCGGCAGCGCCGCCAGGTACGCGTCGATCATCGGGTTCTGGATCTCGGCCAGCGACAGGTCGGGAGCGTTGGCCGGCCGGGGCTGCGTGCGCGACAGCATGAGACCGTCCCCCGCTGCGCCAGCGCGCCTGGCTCCATCGACCGAGAACGTCGCCTGCCAGACGCGCTCGACCAGGCTCGGATTCGCCGGATACAGCTGATCTCCTCCGCCGGGCAACGGCCGCCCCGCCCAGGCGTCGCGCAACACTTGAAGATGCCCGGCGAGCACCGTCGCGCGCTCGGCACTGTTCTGGCCGAACGTCGCGTAGGAGGAAAGGTTGCCCCCGCCTCCGACGCCCACTTCCAGGCGGCCGCCACACATCAAATCAAGCACTGCAGCGTCCTCGGCCACCCGGATCGGCAGCTCCAGCGGCAGGGTCACGATCCCCGTCCCGAGGCGGATCCGCGTTGTCTGGGCGGCGACCTGGCCCAGGAAGACGAACGGCGCGGGAAGGCCGCCCTCGTCTTCATGGAAATGGTGCTGGGCGATCCACGCCGAATGGAAGCCGCACCGTTCGGCGTGGATGATCTGCGCGGTCGCCAGCCGGTACCGCTCGGCGGGGTCCGCTTGATCGAGAAGGCGCGTGAAGAAACCCAAGCGCTTCGGCAGCGTCGCTTCCGTCATCTGCCGGCCATTATGCATCAACGAGACCGCGTCCGAGATTTGCTGGATCGCCAAGTACATCGTCTTGTTCTAAACCGCCATGCGGAGGGCGCCGCGCCCGCCGGCGATTTCCGCAAGGACGCGAAACGAGACTGCAAGACGTCCGCTCATCTAGCTCGCGGCCTCCCCTCCCTGAAGGGCAAGCTGCAAACGGGAAGTCCCTGTAGACAGGGAGCGCGTCGCACCCACATCAAGGCGGGCCCCGCAACCATGCAAGCAGCAGATACAAAAGGGCCGGCCGGGTAGATCGGCCGGCCCTTTTGGCCGTCTATGAGAGAACTATGATGTTTTTCAAGGGCGGGCCTGCAAGACGTCGTTGACTCTGCTTCAGAGCATAGTATCGTCCGAGGCGGTCCACACCCCAGAGAGAACGCGTCAATGAACATGGAGGGCGCCGAGTGCGACGATTCGAGCTGGTCCTGCCCCGCAGTGTTGACGAAGCCCTGCGTGTCCTGAGCGAGCGCGGCTCCGATGCGAAGCTGCTGGCGGGAGGGACCGATCTTCTGCCGCAGATGAAGAACGGGGTCCTCAAGCCCGCCTGCGTCATCGACCTCTCCGGGGTGGCGAGCGTGCGGACGCTGAAATCCGACGCGCGCGGCCTGCGCATTGGCGCCGCCGTCGCCGCGAGGACGCTGGAACGTGACGCGACGGTCCGCGCGACCTACACGTCGCTGGCCGAGAGCGGCGCGCTGGTCGGCTCCGTGCAGGTCCGCAACCTGGCTACCCTTGGCGGCAACCTGTGCAACGCCGCGCCCTCGGCCGACATGGCGCCACCGCTGCTCGCGCTCGACGCCGAGGCGGTCATCGTAGGGCCCAAGGGGGAGCGCCGGGCGCCGTTCACCGACTTCTTCATGGGCGTTCACCGCACGGTCCTCGCGCCCGACGAGATCTTGCTCGAGATCATCGTGCCGGCGCCGGGGCCGCGCAGCGGCGGCAACTATCTGCGCCACACGCCGCGCCGCGAGCTGGACATCGCGGTGGTGGGCGTCGCCGCGCAGATCACA
The DNA here is from genome assembly GCA_964419375.1 of uncultured bacterium. Lineage (GTDB taxonomy): Bacteria > Methylomirabilota > Methylomirabilia > Rokubacteriales > CSP1-6 > JBBDXO01. The sequence goes on along the minus strand of CAYQQT010000017.1, from coordinate 13,007 downwards.
ATGTCCAACGGCGTGTGCTCGAAGGCCCGCATCGCGCTGGCGGCGGTGGCGCCGGTGCCGTTGCGGGCCCGGGCCGCCGAGCAGGAGCTGGAGGGCAAGCCGGTCACCGCCGAGGCGATCGAGCGAGCGGCCGAGCTTGCCGTCGGCGTCGCCAAGCCGATCAGTGATCAGCGCGGCTCGGCCGACTATCGCCGTCACCTGGTCCGTGTCCTCACTCGTCGCACGCTCCGCACCGCGCTCGCGCGGGCGGGCGCCTGATCCCGGGAGGAGCGCTCGTGCCGAAGCAGATCCTCAACTGTATCGTCAACGGCGAGGCCGTCGAGGTCCTCGTGCAGCCCTACGTCACCCTGCTCGATGCGCTGCGCGAGGACCTGGGCCTGACCGGACCGAAGGAGGGCTGCGGCACCGGCGACTGCGGGGCCTGCACCGTCCATCTCGACGGGCAACCCGTCGCCAGCTGCCTGATGCTGGCCATGCAGGCGCGCGGCCGCGCGGTGCGCACCATCGAGGGGCTCGGCGGCGCCGACGCGCTGCACCCGCTTCAGGAGGCCTTCGTGCGGCTGGGTGTGCCGCAGTGCGGCTTCTGCATCCCGGGCGTGCTCATGGCCGCCGCTGCCGTGCTGGCCGAGAACCCGCGCCCGTCGCAGGAGGAGATCCGGTACGGCATTGCCGGCAACCTCTGTCGCTGCACGGGCTACACGACGATGCTGGCGGCGATCACCGAAGTCGCGGGCACGCTGTCCGCCAAAGGAGCCTGACGCCATGGCTGTGATGAAGACGACGCGCGAGGTGAAGGGAGTCGGCCTGGCCATTCCGCGTCCGGACGGGCCGGAGAAGGTCACCGGGCAGGTGCAGTACGTCGCCGACATCAAGCCCAAGGGGATGCTGCACGCCAAGCTGCTGCGCAGCCCCCACGCCCACGCCCGCATCGTGAAGATCGACACCACGCGCGCCAAGGCGCTGCCGGGCGTGCGGGCGGTTCTCACCGCCCGCGACATCCCCGAGCTCAAGCGCAAGGCGCCCACGCGCGCGCACGCCGTGTTGGCGATCGATCGCGTGGTGTTCTTCGGTCAGCCGGTGGCGGCCATCGCCGCCGACGAGCTGGCGATCGCCGAGGAAGCGGCCGACCTCATCGAGGTGGAGTATGAGGTGCTGCCGGCCTCCGTGGATCCGCTGAAGTCGATGCTGGTGGGGGCGCCGGCGGTGGCCGACGCCGGCACCGAGGCCGACACCAGCGAGGCGCTCGCCCATTCCGGCGTGGCCGTCGCCAAGACGGAGGCGGCGCCGACCAAGGCCGTCAACATCTCGCAGCAGGCCAAGCTCTCCCGCGGCGACCTCGCCAAGGCCTTCGCCGAATCCGACGTCGTGATCGAGAAGACGTACCGGGTGCCGATGGTCCACCAGGGTTACCTCGAGCCGCACGCGGTGCTGGCCCAGTGGGACGGCAACGGGCAGCTCACGCTGTACTCGAGCACGCAGGGCTCGTTCAACACGCGCTCGGAAGTCGCGGACGTCCTGCACATCGAGGAGAACCGGATCAAGGTCATCCCGGTGGAGTGTGGCGGCGGCTTCGGCGGTAAGATCCGCGCGCTGTGCGAGCCGATCACCGCGATCCTCGCGCGCGTCACCAGGCGGCCGGTGCGCTACGTCATGACCCGGCGCGAGGAGCTGGACGCCGGCATGCCGGCGCCCCAGGTCATCATCACGCTGAAGACGGGCGCCAAGCGCGACGGCACGCTGATGGCGCTCGACGGCGAGACGATCATCGAGTCCGGCGCCTACTCCGGCGCCGTGCTCACCATGAGCGCGGTCTTCCTGTCCAGCGTCTACCAGTTTCCGAACTTCGAGGTGCGCGGCTTCGAGGTCCTGACTCACAAGCCGAGCATCGCGGCCTACCGCGCGCCCACGGCGCCGCAGACGTTCTTCGCCATCGACTCGCACATGGAGCAGATGGCACTCGAGCTGGGGCTGGACCCCGTCGAGTTCCGGCTGCGCCACCTGATGAAGGAAGGCGACCCGATGGCCAACGGCCAGCCGTGGCAGAGCAACGGCGCCAAGCAGGTGCTGCAGCGGCTGGCCGAGCACCCGCTGTGGAAGAACCGCGCCGAGTGGAAGGCCAAGAGCGGCAAGGACGGTCGCGGGCTGTGCGGCACCGGGCTGGCGGTGGGTGGCTGGATTCCCGGGCTGCAGCCGACCGGCGCCACCGTGCGACTGAATCCCGACGGCTCGCTGCAGGTGCTCACCGGCCAGGTCGACATCGCCGGCACCAACATCGCGCTGGCCCAGATCGCCGCCACCGCGTACGGCGTCGACATCGACAAGATCAAGATCACCACCGGCGATACCGACACCGCGCCCATGACCGGGCTCAGCGCGGGCAGCAAAACCATCTACACGGTCGGCACCGCCGTGCTGCAGGCGGCCCAGGACGCGCGCCGGCAGACGCTCGAGATCGCCGCCAAGGAGATGGAGGCGGCTGTCGACGACCTCGAGATCGAGGACGGGCGTGTGGTGGTGCGCGGCGTGCCTGACAAGGGCGTGACGCTGGCCTCGATCGGCAAGAAGGGCAACCTCTACATGTCCAAGGTACCGCCGGTGCTCGGCGTCGCCCACCCGGCCTTTGCCGTGCAGGCGCCCGCGTTCGCCGCCCAGCTCGCTCGCATCGAGGTCGACCCCGACACCGGCGAGCTGACGCTGCACGACTTCGTCGTCGTGCAGGACGTCGGCAAGGCGATCAACCCGCTCGGCGTCGAAGGCCAGATGCAGGGCGGCGCCGTGCAGAGCCTCGGAATGGCGCTCACCGAGGGGATGATGTACGACGAGAGCGGGCGGCTGATGAATGCGAGCCTGCTCGACTACCGCAAGCTGACCGCGGCCGACCTGCCCAACATCGAGACGATCATCATCGAGGTGCCGGCGCCGGCCGGCCCATTCGGTGCTCGTGGCGTTGGCGAGCCGCCGATCGTCCCGGCGCCGGCCGCCCTGGCCAACGCCATCCACGACGCAACGGGCGTGCGCCTGACCGAGACGCCCCTCACGCCCGAGCGAATCGCCCTGGCCCTACACGCACGCTGAGAGGCTGTCGGTTGGCGGAGGGTTCAGCGGTCGAGGAGCGTCACGACTCCCCCGGGGCGCTGAACTGGACAACGGCGTCCTCACGTTCGGGTTCGAGCGGCGGCAGGTTGCCGAGAAGGGCGTGGCCTGACCGCGCGAACGAGACGATCACCAGAGCGCGTCGTTGGCGGGCGGCACCGCTGCTTGCCGCGCCGCCAGCCGCTCTTGCCGGCGGCCGAGCCACAGCGCATTGACCAGCCAGAGGGCGGCGACCGGGATCACCGCCAGCGATACCTGCGCCGGTCCCAAACCGACGGCGCGCAGCAGCGCCACGGACCAGGCGCCGAGCTGATCGCCGCCGCGGTAGACCACGGTGTCGATGATGCTTTTCGCCTTGTACCGGTCCTCACGTGAGACGACGGTGTAGAGGACCTCGCGGGCTGGCCGCGCGATCGCGTAGTCGGCAGCCCGGCGTAGCACCTGGAACACGGCGACCGCCATGATGGTCGGCACGAGGGCGAGCACGCCGAAGCCCACGATGGTGAGAGCAGGCAGTACGCCGAGGGTGAGCGCGACGCCGAGCAGCACCACGAGGCGCCCGGTCAGAAAGAGCTGGACGACGAGCGTCAGCACATTGACGAGAAGATCGACGGTGGCGAAGAACGCGGTCTGTGCCGCGCGATCGCTGAAGCTGCGGCTGACGATGGCGGCTTGCTGAAAATAGAGAAAGGTCGAGGTGATCGCGAACAGCAACAGAAAGACGCTGACGTTGAAGAGATAGGGTGAGCCGAAGGCATGGCTGATCCCGGCGAAAACGCTGCCGCCGATCGGTGGGTCGGCGGTGCCGGCGAGGGGCCGCCGATCGAGCGTCGCCGACAGGCGCGCCAGCCGGCCAACGCTGAATACCGCGATCTCGAGCAGGATCGCCGCGCCGAGCAACAAGAACATGGGCGGTACGTGCCGCACCAGGGTGGCGGTGACGCCCGCGCCGACGATCGCGCCCACCGTCGCACCGGCGGCGATCACGCCGAACAGCCGCTTGCCCTGCTCCGGCGAGAACAGATCGACATTCAACTGCCAGAACACCGAGACGACGAACAAATTGAACGCGGAAACCCAGATGAAGAACATTCGCCCGACCCAGATCGTCTGCGCGGCATCGGACCAATGGAAGAGCACGGCGAAGACGAGGATGTTGGCCGCGAAAAAGTGGTACGTGATCGGGATGAAGCGGCTGCGCGGCAGACTCTTGACGAGATAGGCGAACGGGATGTTCAGCAGCAGCATGGCCACGAGCGTGCCGGTGAAAAGCCATTGCAGCGTGTTGACGCCCCCCGCGACACCTGCCTGGTCGCGGATCGGCCGCATGATGTAGTACGACGACAGGACGGAGAAGATATAGAGCCAGCACCAGGCGACGATCGGGACCTCGTGCGGCCTGACCTCGATGAACCGGCGCAACCGCCTGCTGACGCGGTCGGCCCGGCCGGACGGCGGGCCAGAGATGGCGCTGGGAGCCGTCACGCGCCGCTCAGCGCAGGCCGCCGGCGATCTGTCGAAGCTCTGCCGCCGTGTGCTCGCCTCCGAGCGGCGTGCCGGGCACCAGGTGCTTGCCCATGGCGAGCCCGCCCACGACGACAGGCTCGAATCCAATCTCGCGAATGAGGTTCTGGGCGACCGAGATCGCCTTGGGATCGTCGCCCGCGATCGGCACCCCGACCGGCTCGCCCTGGCGATGCGCAATGGCGGCCAGCCTTCCAGCGCCGATCGCATTGAACGCGCGGACGATGTGAGCGCCCGGCAGTAACTTGGACGTCGCCAGCCCCGCCCCGCCTTGCTGATCGACCCATTTGACGATGTCGTCACCGTCGCGGCGGGCGATCGGATTGCTCACGTCCATCACCAGCACCTTCGTGGCGAGCGCACGCGCATGAACTTTGCCGATCTCCTCGATCGCGGTGTACGGGACGACGATCGCGACGACATCGCCGAACGCGATCGCCTGCTCGACCGTGCCGGCCTGCGCCAGCGGCCCGAGCCCGACGACGAACTCTTTTAATCGCTCGGGACTGCGCGACGAGAACATCACCGGGTGGCCGGCCTTGACGAAGAGCGTGCCGAGCGCGCCGCCCTCACGTCCGGCCCCCACCATCCCGATCTTCAGTGGCGAGCCGGTGGTCGTCTGCGCCACGGCCGTGTGCGGCCGCGCCGCGAGCGCGAACAATCCAATTCCAGAAATCCGCAGAAACTCGCGGCGCGCATGATCGGCTGTATGGTGCCTGGGCATGATCCTGTCCTCCAGTAAGGGGCCTGTTCCTCGGTCTGGGTTCCGACGCTTCACGTTCGCTCCGTCTCCTCTAATCGAAGCTGACGATCTCCACCCAATTCGAGCCCTTGCCGGTCGGGTATTTGCCGATCAGCTTCAGGGCGCCGCTCGATGGGTCGATCGAATACGCGGAGATGGTGTCCGACTTCTCGCCGGAGACGACCATGACGCGCCCGGTCGGATCGATCCTGAAGCCGCGTGGCTGCTTCTCGGTGGGAGTGCTGCCGAGGTATGTCAGCTTGCCGGTCGAGGAGTCGACGCTGAAGCCGCCGATCGTGCTACTGGTGCGCTCCGCGGCGTAGAGAAACTTGCCGTTCGGCGTGAGGTGCAGGTCCGAGGCCCAGATGTCGTTGCTGGTGTCGCGCGGCGGGGCGCCGGCGACGCCGACCGCGCCGCGGGGAGCGCCGGGGACGAGCTTGCTGTCGGGCGGGAGCGCGGAAGCCGAGCCCACTTCAGTGAGCAGGCCGGTCGTGCCGTCGAGTGTCAGCGTGGTCACGGTGGCCGCGAGCTCGTTCAGCAGGTACACGAAGCGGTTGTCGGACGAGATGATGAGATGGCGCGGGCCGGTTCCGGCCTTCATCTGCACCAGCGGCGGCGTGTTCGCCGCGAGCCGGCCGCTCTTCTCGTCGAACAGGAACTGGAAGACCTGGTCGGTGCCAAGGTGCGGCACGAAAACGAAGCGGTTCGTGTTGTCTGTGCGGATGGCGTGCGCGTTGCGCGCGGTCGGGATCGTCTGCAACGGCTGGCCGACGACCCCGTCCCCGCCGACCGGATTGACGCTCACCAGATGAGCGCCGTAGGAGGCGCCGAGCAGGTAGCGTCCCGTGCGATCGAGCGAGATGTACGGGTAGCTTTCCGCGAGCGGCCCGGTGCCGACGAGCTTCAGCGCGCCGGTGCCGGGATCGATGCTGTACGTGTACGCCGAGAAGGGCTTGGAGCGGACCGCGGCGATGAGGAAGCGCTTGTCCGGGCTGACGGTCATCGGCATCACGATCTTCTCGGCCTTGAAGCGCTGGCCGCGATGGAGCGAGCCGTCGGAATGCAGCGTATACATCCCGATGTCGCCGTCCTCCGCGTTCGAAACGTAGACGAAGGTCGCCGCCAGTGCCGGGACGCTGAAGAGCAGCCACGCGAGCGCAGCGACGATTCCCGCCAGGACATTCTTTTGAGCGTGCATTGTTGTCCTCTCCCTTGGTGTGATAACGGACGTCTATTCGATATGTTCGTGGGGAGGCCATGATACTTGCTGATCTCAGACTTCCACGGAATTTGCTCATGCGAGCGCAGCAAGTCGCCGCGGCTGGAGGGCGAGGAAGGAGTGGAGAGCGATGAGTGCATTGGCGTAGGTTGTGAGTGGGCCGGCGATCGAGGTCATGGCGAAGGCGACCCGGCGGCGGTTCACGGTGGAGAGGGGACGGCGAAGTCGCCGCTGAGGTCCCACTCGCGTTCCAATCGGCGCTCGCGGGCGTCATGCTAGCCGCTGAACTCGTGGCAAGCGTCACCAGCGCGCGGCAAGAGATTTTGCCCGCGGTTTCTCGCGTGGACATTTAATAAGTTATGAAAAACTCGAAGGTCAGCGGTCGCTTCCACAATTCAAAGCGGGCCCCCGCAACTACGGACAAACCCCCGAGATCGCAGCAGGTCTCGGGGGTTTCGTGTCTCTACCGCCTGGCCACCGCCTGACTCTGCGAAGTCTGCGCCTCAAGCAACCGGGATGCGTGGGAAGTCCAGGAGTTCGACTTTCCCGCCGGTAATTCGTGGTGCGTTGCCTTTGAGGAATTCGTGAGGTACGCCGAGCGGGATCGCGCTCGCCGCATCGAGGCGTGCGACCTGCTCCTGCGAAAGCGTCACGTCGAGCGCCCCGAGCGTGCCGTCGAGTTGCTCCAGCGTCCGCGGACCCAGGATCGGGATCAGGCTGGTCGCGGACCGGGCCGCCTTGTGCAGCAGCCATGCGATGGCCACATGAGTCGGGGAGACGTCCACCTTGCCCGCGACCGCGAGCACCGCGTCGAGGATGGCCGTCTCACGCGGCGTCTTCTCGGTATGGACCAGCATGCCGAGCTGCTTCAAGCGACCCTCATCACTCGAACGGTATTTACCGGTGAGGAAGCCACCACCGAGTGGCGACCACAGCGCCGCTGCCAGCCCCAGGGCCTCGGCCATGGGCAAGAGCTCTCGATCAGGCGTGCGTTCCGCGAGGCTGTATTCGACCTGGATACCGGCGATCGGCGCCCATCCGCGTAGCTCAGCGAGGGTGTCGGCGCGGGCGATTCGCCAGGCGGGGAAGTTGGACAGACCCGCATAAAGAATCTTGCCGGAGCGCACCAGATCGTCGAAGCCGCGAACGATTTCCTCGATGGGCGTGACGCCATCGGCCGCGTGTGCCCAGTAGAGATCGATGCGGTCAGTCTTCAGCCGCTTGAGACTCGCTTCGACGGAGCGCACCATGTTCTTGCGGCTATTGCCCGTCCGCGAGATGCCGTCGGCGGCCGTCGTGCCCATCGTGTACTTGGTGGCGAGCACGAAGTGGTCGCGGTCGGCGGAGATGAACTCGCCGACCAGCGCCTCGGACTGTCCGAACTGATAGCCGTCGGCCGTATCGATGAAGTTGCCGCCCGCCTCGACGTATCGGTCGAAGATCTTTCTCGCCTCTTCGCGTTCGGCTCCGTGACCCCACCCGGTACCGAAGTTACCGGTCCCCAGCGCGAGTTCAGATACACGCAATCCTGTGCGCCGGCCGAAACTCTTGTATCGCATGCGAAGTCTCCCTTCATTTCGTCCGTTCGTCGAACGTTTGTCGCAACGATGTACTGTGCCACCGAGCCGTGCGCATCCGCGGCCAGCCGATGGGGCCGAACCAGGCGCCGCTCGCGACCGCGACCGCGTTGATGAGGCCGAAGGCCGTAAGCGCCACGCTCAGCGCGAGGAAGACGTGCGATAAGTCCCCGCCCCAACGCAGCGCCAGCCATCCGCCGCCCGCCGCAATTACCAGCCGCGCCAGGTTCCCGAGCAGCGGCCAGAACAGCCGCCCGGCGCCCAGGGAAGCGAAGTAGAGGGCCATGCCCAATCCGAACAGGCCGTAGAACGGACCGACCGCGCGCAGATAGCGCGATCCGGAGTCCAACATGGCCGGGTCGGTGCCGAACAGCGAGAGCCAGGCGTGCGGGAAGGCCGCAGCCCACAGGCCAATCATCTCCGCGAGGCCTGCGGCGATGGCGGCCCCGATCCACGCCGAGCGCAAGGCGCGGTCACGTTGGCCTGCGCCGATGTTCGTCCCCACCATGGCGACGAGCGGGGCACCCAGCCCAAAAACGAGGGGAACCAGGAGGTACTCGAGACGCGAGCCGGTGCCGTAACCCGCGATCGCTGCGGACCCGAACCGTCCGACGAGGCCCGTCGCGATCGCGATCGTCAGATTCGTCTGAACGGTGATCAGAGCGGCGACGGCGCCCACTCGGAGAATGTCGCGGAAGAGGGGCCAACGTAAGCGGGCTCTATCGAAGGAGAGGCGGACGACGCTCCGCCCCGACCAGAGATATGCGGCGAGGGCGACGCTTCCCGCGGCGTAGTAGGCGATGACCGCCACCGCGCCACCGGCGACGCCGAGCTGCGGGAACGGTCCCCAGCCGAAGATGAGGCACGGCGACAAGGGGATCAGCGCCACGGCACCGGCACAGGTGACGATGGCCGGTACCGCCATGTTGCCGGTGCCGCGGATGGCGCTCGCGAGCGAGTTGAAGATCCACACGAGGATCGCGCCCGCGAAGACCACATTGGAGTAGGTCAGCGCTGCGCTGAGCGAAGCCCCGCTCCCGCCCATCGCGCCGTAGAGCCATCGGCCGCCACCCAGCACGACCAGCATGAAGACGAGGCCGAAGCTCACAGCGATGGCGAGCGCATGGAACACGAGCGCATCGGCGTCGGCTCGGCGTCCGGCCCCAAGCGCGCGGGCGATCGCGGACGAGATTCCGCCGCCCACGGCACCGGCCGACATCATCTGCATCAGCATCAACATGGGAAAGACCAGCGCCACGCCGGCCAGCGCATCGGTCCCGAGCTTGGCGACGAAATACGTCTCGATGAGCCCGACCGAGGCCTGGACGAACATCACGAGGACGTTCGGTGCCGCCAGCCGCAGCAGCGTGCTCGCGATCGGTCCCTCGAGCAGCAGCCGGGTTCGCGAGTCGAAGCGGGCGGCTGTCGGCAGCGGAGCGACGACACGGTGGCTCGGCAAGATCACGCCGTCGGCTGTTCGAACCTCAGCGTCCATACCCTTGTTCGCCATGGAGCGTCATGCAGGTCGACGACGCCCGGGCTACGAGGTTCTGTTGCTCGTCGGTGATGTCACATTCGAGGAGCCCCAGGGTTTTCCCGCGCTTGACGATCCGCCCCGTCGCCTGGAGCTTCGCGGTCCACACGGGTTTCAAAAAGTTGATCTTCAGCTCGAGGGTCGCGAACGTCTCGCCCTCCGCCAGCGTGCTTGCGTAGGCGATGCCCATGGCAGCGTCGGCGATGTCGCACAGGACGCCGCCATGGAGCGCCCCCATGGGATTCGCGTGTTGCGGGCCCGCCGCGAGCTCGATCACCGCCTCGCCCGGCGTGATCGCGGTCAGCGTAAATCCGATAAGGTCGGCGATCGGCGGTGGCGGACGCTTGCCGTCCACGAGCTGCTGGAGTCCCTCGAGCAACGTCGGCATGGATCGTTCCTCCCCGCGAGCGCCCCCGCTGTTGTCAGGCTCGCGCGCTCAATGTGTCCTGCAGGATGCCCGGTTCTTGTCTGTTAGGACGCTGTCGCGAGGCCCCCGGATTCATAAGAACATGCATACGCATGTATAAGAATGCGCACACATATATAACACGCTTTACGTGGAAACCGGTCGCTGGTACCATGAGGCCATGCTTGGACGAGGCGGCACACTGAGGAGGGAACAGGAGTCCGGGCCCCTGTCCCCCTGTGTCTGCAACACACTCCGCATGGCCACCCGGGCGGTGACACAGCTGTACGACGACGTTTTGCGGCCGAGCGGTCTACGAGTGACTCAGTTCAGCATCCTCGCGGCTATCGCCCGCATGGGCGAGGCGAACCTCAGACAGCTCGAGGAGAGGCTCGCGATCGACCAGACGACCCTCACGCGTAGCCTCAACGTTCTGGAGAAGGCGGGTGTGACGGAGCGTGTTCCACATCCCGACGGACGGATCAAAGCGATGAGACTGACCGCCAAAGGCCGACGGGTGCTGGCGGTCGCGCGGCCGCTCTGGTCCCAGGCGCAGAACAAGGTACTTCGCGAGCTGGGGACGAAGGCATGGGCCGACGTGCAACGGCGGCTGGCCCACGTGCTGTTGGTCGCTGTCAAGAAGCGCGGGCCGAAGCGGGGTCGGAGGCGGCTGCCACTCCGCAGCGCATCGAGCAGAGGAGGCCCGAGAGCAGGTTGAGGGAGTCGCCCGCCGTGTTGGTGCATGGCGACGCTGGCCGTCGTCAGTGGTCGAGCGTGTCCTCCTTTCAGCAAGGGCCGCATTCAGATGTGGTGCAGGTTGGTGCACAATGGTGTAAGGTAATCGAATATGGCAACAACAGAGAGATCCGTTCGGCAGAGCGTGTCGATTCCGACGGGTATGGCTAAGCGTGTGCGCGCTCTGGCCAAGACGAAGAAGACAAGCGCCAATCGTGTCCTCGTCGACCTGATCGAGGCCGGCCTTCAATCCAAAGAAGCCGAGAAGGAACGGTTCTTTCAGCTCGTAAGTCGACTTACCGACTCCTCGGACTCTGCCGAGCAGAAGCGGCTGAAGGAAGAACTGGCGCGGATGACCTTCGGCGATTGATGCCGAAGATTCGGTGGACCGACCTTCCGCCGACTCTGCGTCAGCACCTCTTCGATCGGGTCGCCGATCGTCAAATACCAGCGGAGGACCTTTATAAGCTGAAGCTGTGGCGCGAATCTACCTGAGGCGCCTGCCGGCCCTTGGTACAAAGATTTCGGGTCGTTCAAGATCTGTGGCGAAGGTGCGCTTCCAAAGACATTCCTGTTAAAAGGGCAGGCTGCGAAAGGGAAGTCCCTGTAGAA
>CAYQQT010000017.1:0-1465 GCA_964419375.1 uncultured bacterium | reverse complement strand
ACGGACAAGATCGCCGCCAAGACGGACCGGATGGGCGTCCGCAACGCCCAGCAGTCTAGCGGCTTTCTCCGCTAGCCCCTTCGTCGTTTCTGCTCTCATTTTGCACCCGCTGCGCCGCGTCATCGAACCGCTTGCCGCGCGCCGCGTCCCCGAACACCAGCCGATCGCTCTTCCGCGCCTCCGCCGCGTGGAGCTGCGGCTGCTCGATGAGGTGGCAGGCGCGCAGGGGTCTGGCAGTGGGCTGCGCTGTCGTCGGGTTGGACGGTCGGGCGGAACCGGTCCGCGTCCGACCGGTAGTGCCACTCCACCAGCAGCCCGTTCGCGAGGAAGCTCCGCCACAGCGGCGGCGGTGAGCGACACCACTTTTAGCGCCTAGAGAATTCGTCTCCGCAGCCCCTTGTATGCATTTAGAACGGCCAGGATTTCGCGTGGGCCGTTGTACGCTGGCGGCTCATGAACCGCCTCTACCTGGGCGACAACCTTCACGTCCTCGCCGAGATCGCGGTCGAGACAGTCGATCTCGTCTATCTCGCCGTACTTAAGGAGTTGGAGCGCCGGGACAAGTGCGACGGGCAATCCCTCCGCCGACCACTCAGCGATCCGACGGCCTGCACCACCTGTCACGCCCGCGCCCTCCTCGCCCGCATCAACGGTGCCGCATGACAGCCGCCCATCGTGGCCGACCGGACGATGATCCGTGCCGGTGTCCACGGGTGGTCTACGCTACCAACACAACAGACGGGCCATGGACCTGCGCGGCCTGGCGTGAGGCGTCCTATCCGGATGCCGTGGAGGCGATATGAGGTGCTTGACGTGCCGCAGCCAAGAAGAGGCGGGCCACTTTCTGACCTGGGGCCACATTGCCGCCACAACCCCGCTGGACTTCGACCACAGGCTCGTGTGCGGCTGTCTCGCGTGGCAGGCTGGGTTGCACAGCGGGATTGATTACTGCCGCCTGCACACGGCGGTGACGGACCTTCTCGCTTCACTCCGCGACACGCTTGACGCCGCGCTGGGCGCCTACGACGGACACAGCGAAGTCGGTAAGACGCAGGTGATCAGCAACGCCCGCGCGCTCGTCCGCAAGATCGACGGCACCGCATCACCGCGTACCCCCCGCCCATCCTCTTTCCCCTCCTCGTGTGGTCCTTCGCCACGTGGGCGGGGCTCTCCGCGCTCGGCATGGTACTTACTGCACTGGCTCTCGGCGCCGTAAGGTCCGCGGCGTGCAGCTCTTAGTCGCGGACTTCAGGTTGCGGCCGACAAGCGATGGCGCCATCTACTTCGTGGGTGACGAACTGTGGAGCGAGCAGATCCCTGGCCAAGGAGGGGTAGATGATCGACGTTTATGTCTGCTCTGCCGCCGGAGGGCTAACCGATGCCTGACGCAACGAATCTACGCTTGCCATCGAAGCCCGTACAACGACTCGTCCATGCCGTAAGGCTCGGAGCCACGAGGCTCGGC